>JAUWWB010000023.1 GCA_030617085.1 Candidatus Omnitrophota bacterium | reverse complement strand
GCTCTCCCAACTGAGCTACAGCCCCACACAGACAACTGACAGGAAAGAATATATCACCGCTGGAAAACGATGTCAATATTTTTTGGAAGGGGGGGGGTGCGAGGCGGGCTGGTGCCGGAGGTGGGAGTCGAACCCACACGGAGTTGCCCCCACTGGATTTTGAGTCCAGCGCGTCTGCCAATTCCACCACTCCGGCACGATAGTCAAATCAAATATCAACCCCAAGCCACATTGGGTTTGGGGTTGCCCTGAACCCGATGTGGTTCAGGGCAAAAATCAACTAAACGCTATCAATGACGGATCGTAGTCTTCCACGTTCTCGAAGCCGAGAAGGTTCAGTATCGTCCCCGCTACGTTGGAAAGGCCTCTCCCGAAAAGGTCGGCCATCCTGTATTCGCCGGCATACTGTGGGTCGTATATGATGAACGGCACCGGGTTAAGGGTGTGTGCCGTCTTTGGTATCCTTTTCCCTTCCTTCACCGTGAACATCTCGTCGGAATTCCCGTGATCGGCGGTGATTATCGCGATTCCCTCAAGCTCTTTTATCGCATCCAGCAGGCGCTGAACACAGGAATCGACCGTCTCCACCCCTTTTATGATGGCCTTAGGGACGGCGGTATGCCCGACCATGTCGCCGTTGGCGAAATTGAGCCGACCGAATCGGAATTTCCCGCTCTTTAGAAGTTCTACGGTCTTTTCCGTGATCTCCGGCGCTTTCATCGCCGGGGCCTTATCAAACTCTATCTTATCCGACGGGATCTCAATGTACTCCTCAATATCCTTGCAGATATACCCCGACTTGTTGCCGTTCCAGAAATATGTCACGTGCCCGTATTTCTGCGTCTCGGAGATCGCGAACATCCTGATGCCCGCGGAACACAGATATTCGCAGACCGTCCGGTCGATCTCGGGCGGGTCCACCAGAAACTGCGCGGGTATGTGAAGGTCCCCGTCATATTCCATCATGCCGGCATAAAGGACCTCGGGATGCCTCCCGCGGTCGAACTCGGAGAAGTCCTTCTCCTCGAAGGCGCGGGAGATCTCTATGGCCCGGTCGCCCCTGAAGTTGAACAGCACGACGGAATCCCCGTCCTCGATGCGCCCGACCGGCTCCCCGTTTTCCGCGACCACGAAGGAGTCCATGTACTGGTCGGTTATCCTGGGGTCCTCTTTGTAATAGGTCTCCACCGCCTCACGCGCTGAAGAAAACTGCCGCGCCCCGCCAAGGACATGCGCGTCCCATCCGCGCTTGACGACATTCCAATCGGCGTTGTAGCGGTCCATCGTGGTGACCATGCGGCCGCCTCCGGATGCGATCATGTAGTCGTAACCTTTCTCCGAGCGTATCCTGCCCAGGACTTCTTCCGTCCTGTCTATATAGGTCA
This sequence comes from Candidatus Omnitrophota bacterium, assembly GCA_030617085.1. GTDB lineage: Bacteria > Omnitrophota > Gorgyraeia > Tantalellales > Tantalellaceae > JAUWWB01. The sequence continues at coordinate 8,597 of JAUWWB010000023.1, read as the reverse complement.
GGGCGGACCTTTCGTGCACGTCGCGCCCGTCCAGGAGCGCGTGGATACGGACGCGCCGCACCCCTTCTTCCGCGAGCCGGTTCACCATCGCGAACAGGTGATCGATATGGGAATGGACGTTGCCGTCCGACAAAAGGCCGATGAAATGGAACGTCCCGCCGGTGCCCTTGACCCTCTCTACCAGCTTGTGCCATTCGCGGCCATCGAAGATCGATCCGTCCTTGATGGCTTCATTGACCCTTTTTGCCCCCTGCACGAAGACGCGCCCGGCCCCGAGGGCATTATGCCCGACCTCGCTGTTGCCCATGTCTTCGTCCGAAGGAAGCCCAACTGCGGTCCCGTGGGCCCGCAGAGAGGTGAAAAGCTCGCTTTTGAACAAGCTGTCCAGGCAGGGCGTATTCGCGACATAAACGGCATCGGACTCATCCCGCTTTCCCAGCCCCATACCATCCATGATAATAAGCAGCAAAGGCCCCTTACGCGGCGTGAACCCTTCCAGCTTTTTTAATTCAAGTTTCATATCCTGACGTCTGCCCTATACCATAACAATGAATTACTACGAGACGCGCTCAACTGTCATAATTACAATGAATTACTAAGAAGTAAGCTAAAGCGGCGTAATTACAATAGCCCGCTCTCAACACGCTAACCTTCCTTGTAGACCCCCATATCCCTGTATTTCTTATATCTGCCCTCCACCAGCTCTTCTGCCGGCAGCTCTGAAAGTTCCTTAAGGTTCCTCACTATGGTCTTTTTGATCTCTTCCGCCACGAGGCCCGGCTGCCTGTGGGCTCCGCCCAGGGGCTCCGGTATCATGCCGTCGATTATTCCCAGCTCGAGAAGCTCCGGCGCCGTCAGCTTGAGGGCCTTCGCCGCTGAAGGGGCCTTCGAACGCTCTCTCCACAGGATCGCCGCGCATCCTTCGGGCGAGATCACGGAATAATAGGCGTTTTCCAGGACATATATCCTGTCCCCCACGCCTATGCCCAGGGCCCCGCCGGAGCCGCCCTCCCCGATAACGAATATGATGATGGGGATCTTGAGTCCCGCCATCTCGCGCAGGTTATACGCGATCGCCTCCGCCTGGCCGCGTTCCTCGGCCCCTATGCCCGGATATGCCCCGGGGGTATCTATAAGAGTGACAACCGGTATGCCGTACTTCTCGGCCATCCGCATCAGGCGCATGGCCTTGCGGTACCCTTCCGGGTGGGCGCATCCGAAGTTCCTTTCCAGGTTTTCCTTCATCTCCCGGCCCTTCTGATGGCCCAGGATCATGACCTTCCGGCCGTCTATCCGCGCCAGGCCCGCTATCAGGGCCCTGTCGTCGGAAAAGTGACGGTCCCCGTGAAGCTCGACGAAATCCTCCGCGATCATGTCTATATAGTCCAGCGTATACGGGCGGTCCGGGTGGCGTGAAAGCTGCACTTTCTGCCAGGACGTCAGGTTGTTGAAAACTTCTTTCCTGAGCTTCTCCAGCCTCTCGTTAAGCCTTTTTATCTCTTTGGAAAGATCGATCCGCTCTTCGTTGGTGAATTTCTTAAGCTCCCTGATCTTATTTTCCAGCTCAATTATAGGCTTCTCAAAATCAAGCACGACTGCCATGATTGTTGTCTCCGTTTTTTAATCGACGATCTCAACCTCAGTCCCATTAGGCACCATGTCGTAAAGCTCGATGACGTCCTCGTTGCTCATGCGGACGCAGCCGGCGGTTGACTGTCTGCCCAGGGAGCTCTCGTCGTTGGTCCCGTGGATACCGTACCCATTGACGGAAAGCGCCATCCACCTTTCTCCAAGCTCGTATTCTTCACTGTCCGGCGTGACGATACCGACGCCGGGCTTTGTCCAAGTGGGCCTGACCATTTTTGACACGATGGTAAAGACGCCGGTTGGGGTGGAATTGTCCTTGCCGGTAGCAATGGTATAGGTCTTGAACGTCTCACCGTCTTTTTTCAACACCAGCATGTTCCGGGACTTGTCAACATGAATGGAAAATGTGGAAGCGGTGACCTTAAGTTTCTGCCCCACCCGTATCATATCGCTCTTCAGGTCGTTCATCCTCTTGATAAGCCCCACGGTGGTATTGTACTTCTTCGCGATAGCGATAAGGGTGTCTCCCGGCAGGACCTCATGTTCAATGCTGCCTTCGTCCGTGGCGGACGACCGCATCATGCTCATGCCGAGCTCCCCGATGGTATCCCGGATCTCGCGGGCATCCTTCACGCCGGGGAAATCCTTCAAAAGCCGCCTGTAATGGTCTCTCGCCTTTACGTAGTCGCCTCTTCCAAAATAGATGGACGCCAGTTCCCTGAGTGCCTTTTCCACATACCCGGACCCCGGATACTCCTCGACTATCATCAGAAAAGCGTTGGCGGCTTTGTCGTGTTCGGCAGACCTTAAGAATACCTCAGCCCTGCCGTATACCAGATCCGCCTTGTTTATCCTCCCGGGAGCTGCCGTTCCCTCACTCGCTTTCGAAAGCTCCAGGAACGACATCGCGGTAACGATGACACCGGTCAGGACGAAGACGGCAACAAATATCCTGCTTTTTTTCACAATATCCTTCTCTGGTTATATCCGGTACGACCAGTACAATGTGAACGCGACAGCAAGGCCTACAAGTATGCCCGCGAACACCTGAATGGGGGTGTGCCCTATCAGTTCTTTAAGTTTCTCTTCCTCTATCTTCTTCTTCCAGTAAATATCGTCCATTATCTTGTTCAATATCTCCGCCTGCTTCCCCGTGGAGCGGCGCACGCCCCGGGCGTCGCATATTACGATAAAGGAAAACAGTAGCGTCACGGCAAAAAGCGCCGTGTGAACCCCTTCGTAAAGGCCGACGCTGGTGGCCAGGGCGGTTACGCCGGCACAGTGAGAACTCGGCATGCCGCCGGTGCCGACGAACCACTTGAAATTGAACTTCTTTTCCGTTACCACGCCCCTGATGACCTTGATGGTCTGAGCGACGAACCAGCCCAAAAAGGCCGCGACAACGACATTGTTATGTACAAATTCCCATATGGCGCTATGCTGGCTCATTTCTGAAAAACCCTCCACTCATTTCGCCCGCCTAAGGCGGGCCCCTACATGCAAGTAGGCCTCGCTATATTATATATTGAGTGGTGGAAAAATCAAACAATAAAAAATAGCGGGGACGCCCCCACTTGCTCCGAACTCTGTTCGCGGCCAGAGGCCGCTCCTACGGCTCCGAACTCCGAACCCCGAACTCCGAACTCAAACATCACCGCCCCTGATGCCTGATAAGCGCCATGGCCTCGGCGCGGGTTTTCTGACTTGTGCGGAATACGCCCTTTACGGCGCTTGTTGTGGTGATGATCCCGGGGTTCTTGACGCCCCTCATGCTCATGCAGAGGTGTTCCGCCTCGATCACGGCGAGGACGCCTTTGGGCCTGAGCTTTCTCATTATGGCCTCGGCTATCTGCGTGGTGAGGCGTTCCTGGACCTGGAGCCGCCTGGACAGGGTGTCGACGACCCTCGCGATCTTGCTGAGGCCCGTGATCCTGTTCTCATCTGGTATGTACGCCACGTGCGCCCTTCCGACGAACGGGACCATGTGATGTTCGCATATCGAGTACAACGGAATACCCTTGAGAAGTATGATCTCGTCGTGCTCTTCCTCGAAGAAAACCTTGAGATCGTCATCCGCGCTCCTGCGCATCCCCCCGAGTATCTCCTCATACATGTCCGCCACCCTCCCGGGAGTGTTCCTTAGCCCTTCCCTCCCGGGATCCTCACCGATCGCCTCAAGTATATCCTTTACTGCCCTTTTTATCTTTTCCTTGTTCATTCCATCTCCTTAAGATTTTTTTTATTTCCCGATACAGAACTCCGCGAAGATCCTCTCCAACACGTCGTCGGCTACCGACTCTCCGATGATAAGGCCCAGTTGATAAACGGCTTCGTTAAGGTCGCTTGCCAGGAGTTCCGCGTTGTAATTTTTTCCCGTGACCTTACCTGCCCTTTCCATGCTCGCGAGGGCTTTTTCAAGGAGCGCCTTGTGCCGGATGTTGGTCACCACGGGCCCTTCCGGCGTTTTGACGTCCCCCTTGAAGAGCTTTTCCGCTATGGCGTCCTCTATTTTTCCCAGGCCTTTTTTGGTCATCGCGGAGGCCTCAAGTATCTCCTCTTTCATGAACCGTTTCCCGGCTTCGCGCATGTCAAGCTTACGCGGGAGGTCAGCCTTGTTCGCGACGATCACGTGTTTTTTTTCCTTGACCGTTTCGTATATCTCTTCGTCCCTCTCCGAAAGCGGGCGGCTGCGGTCCAGCGTGAATATCACGATGTCGGCATTGGCAAGTTTCTCCCTGGAACGCTTGATGCCTTCCATCTCGACCCTGTCCCGCGTCTCGATAATGCCCGCGGTATCGGATATCCGGACCTTCGCGCCGGCGACGTTTATCGATTCCTCGATAACGTCCCTGGTAGTCCCCGGCACGGGGGTGACGATCACCCTGTCGTCCCTTAATAAAGCGTTCATCAGGCTCGACTTGCCGACGTTAGGCCTTCCGCATATCACGACGCTAGCGCCTTCGCGCAGGACCATGCCTTTATCCGAAGTCTCGAGCATCTCCCTCAGCAAGAGGTAAGCCCCATCCACGCCGCGCGCGATGCTTTCCTTCTCCGGGAATTCCACGTCTTGCTGCGAAAAATCTATCGTGAGCTCGATCAGGGAAAGTATCTCTATTATCGAGTCGCGCAAACTCCGGACCTCCACGGAAAAAGTGCCCCGCAGCTGTTCAACGGCTATCTTCCTCGAGGTGTCCGTCTCGGCCCTGATAACGTCCAGGACCGCCTCCGCCTGGGAGAGGTCTATCCTCCCGTTCAAGAAGGCCCTTCTCGTAAACTCACCGGGCTCCGCCAGGGCGGCGCCCTCGCCGAGGCACAGCTCCAGCACCCTTTTCGAAGGCATGATGCCGCCATGGCAGCTTATCTCAACGACGTCCTCGGTGGTATAGGTGCGTGGCGCGCGCATGACGGTAAGAAGCACCTCGTCCACCACCTCGCCCGAACCTGGTTCCTTCACGTGCCCGTAATGGACGGTATGGCTCGCGTAAGAAGATGCCGATCCGCCTTTAGGCGGATGAAATATCCTTTCCGCGATCGCGAGCGAGTCCCTCCCGCTCAGGCGGACTATGCCGATCCCGCCTTCTCCGGGAGAGGTGGATATCGCTGCGATGGTGTCGTTGTTTGTGGATTGTGTCATTTGTCGTTATGAGTTTTTTCTACGGCCCTGACATTGTTCGCTTCGCAGGGCAAGGGCAGGCACAGGGGCCTGCCCCTACATTTCTCCGAACTCCGAACTAACTCCCTACCTAACGTCGATAAACAATCCGCCTCACTTCGCCGATCACAAAAAACGAGCCCGTCGCCAGGATCATGTCATTCTTGCCGGCAAGGGCGGATGCCGCGTCGAGGGCCTGTTTTACGTTTTCCGTTATCTTCACGCTTTTGCGCTTTATATATCTTCTTATGAGTCGCGGGTCCGCGGCGCGGCTTACGGAAGCGCGTGTGAGCACGATCTCGTCCGCGAGGGGCACAAGCTCGCGGCACACCCTTTTCATATCCTTATCCTGAGATAGCCCCAGCAATAATATCAACCTGTCGTACTTAAAGATACGTTCGACGGCTTTTTTCAAATGCATCGCGCTCTCGCCGTTGTGCGCGCCGTCTATGACAAGAAGCGGCCGGCGGCGCATGACTTCCAACCTGCCCGGGATAAAAGCGCGTTCGATGCCTTTCTTAAACGTGTCTTCGCGGACCCCGCTGCCGGATAGCAAATGCTCGCAGATGCCCACTGCCGTCGCGCAGTTAAAGACCTGGAAATCTCCCGGCATGTTCGTACGGCATCCCTCATAACGACCCTTCATCCCGTAAACGTCAAAACAGCTTCCCTTCTCGTCAAAGCTGCCCGCGCGGCAAGTTATATCCTTTCCCACAAGCGATAAGGACGCGCCTTCCTCGGCGCATTTGTCCCTTATCACGCGGAGGACAGGCCTGTGCTGCGGGGAACATACACAATGCGCGCCTTTTTTGATGATTCCCGTTTTTTCGCGCGCTATCTCTTCAAGGGTATTCCCGAGGAGCTGCATGTGGTCATAGCTTACCGGACCGATCCCGCAGACTTCCCCGTCGATCACGTTCGTAGCGTCCAGCCTGCCGCCGAGGCCCACTTCAAAAACGGCGAAGTCCACTTTCTTCATGCTGAAATGCAGCATCGCCAGGAGCGTATACACCTCAAAGAAGCTGAACTCCTTATCGGCCGGGCCAATATACTCCCGCAGACGACTGACAGCGCGCACGAGATCATCCTTTCCGATAATCCGGCCGTTTACCCTGATACGTTCGGTATGCGTAATCAGGTGCGGCGAAGTAAAAAGGCCCACGCGGTATCCGGCCGCCTCCAGGATCGAAGAAGTGAACGTACAGATCGACCCTTTTCCCTTGGTCCCGGCGACATGAACGCAGCGGTAATCGCGGTGCGGATCCCCCATCCTACCCAGCACTTCCCGCAGCTTGCCCAAATCAAACTCTTTTTTAATGCTGTCAGGATGGACCCGTTCGTAATTGACAAAGGAATCCAGATATTTTAGGGTATCTTCGTAGGTCGGCATGGTTATCCGTGACTCGCGACTCAACGATGTTTTGACCAGTAGTGCTACAATTGTAATTCAATAGTAATTCGTTGTAATTTGTTGTAATTTATTGTTTCCCAAAGTAATTACCCACAAAGAATTACTACCAATTACTACAAATTACTATGAATTACTATGAATTACTCCTAGTGCCTGAAATGTCTCACTCCCGTAAACACCATGGGAATGCCGAGGCGGTCGCACGCGGCGATCACCTCTTCATCGCGTATGGAGCCGCCGGGTTGTATTATGGCCGCGATCCCCGCGGTGTGGGCTTCCTCGATGGAGTCCGCTTTCGGAAAAAACGCGTCGCTGGCGAGAACGGCGCCTTTTGCCCTTTCCCCGGCCTTGCGCACGGCGATGATCACCGAATCCACCCGCGACATCTGCCCGGCGCCTATGCCCACCGTCTTTGTCCCCTGGCATAGGACGATGGCGTTACTTTTCACGTACCTGACGGCCTTCCAGGCGAACATCATCGATTCCACGAGCTCGTCCGAAGGTTTTTCCCGCGTTACCACTTTGAGCTCTTCGCGGGAGACATCTTTCGTGTCCGCGTCCTGCACGAGCGCCCCGCCGGGGATCTTCTTCAGGTCCTTTCCCTCAAACGGGGCGAAGGCGGAAGAAGGGATTCTCAAAACCCGCAGGTTTTTTTTGCTCTTGAAGGCCTCGAGCGCCCCCTTGCCGTATTCCGGGGCGACAACGCATTCGACGAAATCGGCTCCCTCCAGGATGACCTCCGCCATGCGCCTGTCTATCGGCCTGTTAAAGCCCATGATGCTCCCGAAAGCGCTCATGCGGTCGCAGTCAAGCGCGTCGAGGTAGGCCCTCTCCGGCGTATCGGCCATCGCGAAGCCGCACGGGTTGTTATGCTTGACGATGCTGACGCCCGGCTTATCAAGGCCCTTCACCATCTCGAGGGCGGCGCTCAGGTCCAGTATGTTGTTGAAGGAAAGTTCCTTCCCCTGGATCTGCTCGGCATCGGCTATCCCGGCGCAGCCGGGCGGCTCATCCCGGTAAAAGGCCGCCCGCTGGTGCGGGTTCTCGCCATACCTCAGCTGGGTCACCTTACGCATCGCCATCTCGATCCGGTCGGGGAAATCCTCTCCCGTGCCGGCGGGGACGACCTCCCCTGACAGGTACCGTGTTATGAGCCCGTCGTACCGGGAGGTCTTCGCGAAGACCTCCGCGGCCAGCCCTTTCAGGGTGGCCTCCGAAAGCCCGCACCCGCTATCTTCCATCTCTGTGAGAACCTTGCCGTATTGCGAAGGCGAGCTGACAACGGCGACGGACCGGAAATTCTTGGCGGCGCTGCGGAGCATGGTCGGCCCGCCGATATCGATGTTCTCGATGGCTTCTTCAAAAGTAACCCCTTCGCGTGATATCGTCTCCTCGAAAGGATAGAGGTTCACCACCACCATATCGATGGGAAGAATGCCGCTCTCCTCCAGCTGGCGCATGTGTTCGGGGCTCTCCCGCAAAGCCAAAAGCCCGGCATGGATCTTCGGATGCAGCGTCTTCACCCTCCCGTCAAGCATCTCCGGAAACCCCGTATAGGAAGCCACCTCGGTCACCGGGATGCCAAGCGACCGTATCCTCTCAGCCGTCCCCCCCGTCGACATGAGCTCCACCCCCAGCCGGTGCAGCCCCTTAACAAACTCATCCACTCCACTCTTATCCGATACGCTTACCAGCGCCCTTCTTACCTTCACGAGGTCACTCCTTTTCGCCTTCCTTACTCTTCAATGTATCCTTAAATTCGCTGAAGCCCGCTACAACGGCGATCGTTCCACCCAGTATGAGTAACCCTGGCAGAACCCCCTTCAGCACCGCCAGAAAATCCCCCCACCACGCGATAAGAAGCACCAGCCCAGCGACCACCACAACCGCGCCGATCAAAAGGCTTAAAACCTTTCCCATTTTTCTCACCTCCACTTAATATCAACG
>JAUWWB010000069.1 GCA_030617085.1 Candidatus Omnitrophota bacterium | reverse complement strand
GTAATATTTCTGTCTGCTTACCGGAAATCCGCAGCACCCAACCTTCAGGTCCATGTTCTCTCCCGCTTTTCCCTTAAGCCGGGTAAACGCGCGTGCCGTATTATCTTTAACGGACCGTTACCCGGACAACATGCCTTTTAATGGGCGGCTTTTCCCCCCATGGGCGTCTGTACCCGAACACGAGCTCCGCCTGGCCGCTCCCCGCCGCTTCAAACCGGAATATCCGGATGCCGCCCGCGCCTACAAGCCGGGAGCCGGGCAAGTACTCGGTCCCCGCGGGGCGCAGGACCCCTTTGGCGGCGGGCCCTTTCACCTCCCAGTCGTACCCGGTCGTAGGGTTCGCCTCCAGCTCTATCTCCAGCATCTGCCCCGTTCTTATATCAACCGCCTTGTCTCCGTCGAGGCGGATACGCACGTTCTTTGACGTCCCGCATCCGAGCGAAGAGATCATCATCAGGACAATAAGTCCGATCGCCGTCTTTTTCATGATGGCTCTCTACTTTTTGTGGTCACTACTCACCATCCGCTATTTAATTGAGTGATCAAGGACTATCCGAAAGAAAAGGGGCAGACCCTGACATTTACGTTAAGGTCTGCCCCTTTTTTGTTCGCTAATGCGATCATTCTTCCTTCGCGCCGAAAGGAAGCTTGATCACTTTCTCCAGTCCTTCCGTCGTTTTCTTCAGGGTCTCCACGGTCGTCTTGACGGCCTCACGGGCCTCCCGGGTAGTCGTTGTTACCGCCTGGCCGACCTCCCCGCCGACGACTCCGGCAAGCCTCTCCGCCGTCGCGAGCGTATCGCCGATCGTGCCCTCAAGCCCCCTCAGATCAAAATCGGTGAGCTTAGCTATCGTCGTGTTCATGAGAGCTTTGACCACGATCAGGCTGACAAGCTTGTTGAGGTCGTTTATGTTCTGATATTTTTCGTCAAGATTAATATCAAACTCCCGCACTGACGGCGCCCCACCGGCCGAATAGTCTTTATACAGGACTTTCCCTATTTTCAGCCGGAGGCTGTCTATCTGTATTTCGGGCGCCTTCCCTTTTTCTTTCTCCTCCGGCTTTTTCCCTTCTTTCTGGGCCTGGACGGCTTTCAGGGCGTCCAGGTTGAGCTCGCCCTTTTCATTCTTCACCACGACAAATTCCTTGAGGTCTATGCGCACCTCCTCCAGATGTATTTTGCCTTTAATGATGGCAGGCAGATCATAATTAACGTAGATCTCCGGCATGTTCAGCATGACCCTGTCCCTGTACCCTTCCGGGTTGAAAAGCCTGAGATCTTTTATCCCTACAACGGTATTGACCAGCCCCACATTCAAACTTTTCATTTTCAAAGGAAGCCCCGTTACGACTTCCACGCCCTTCTCGACCGCCACCCTGGCGATCATATCCTTGGCAAGGCCCAGGGCCAAAGCCGCCGCCAGGACCAGAACCACTAAAAAGATCAGTTTTTTCCCCATCTCGGATCCTCCCCTACCATGTTTTGTTATTCTTCCACAACCCCTCCGGCGGAATTGCCCGCCTGTTTGGCCCTAAGTCTCTTCCCAGGATACTATCTCGTAGGGAAACAACGCCTCCGCCGCGTCTATTTTCTCCTGGTAGTACTCCAGGTCCGAAGTCCCCTTGAAGGTTATCGCGCCCTCCGTAACAAGAGCGCCTTTAATGTTGATATTCCCCGTCAGTTCAGTATCAACAACACTGCCGCCCAGGACATAGATCACGCCATCGAATTGTCCTCCGGTTATATCAAGGTTCCCCTCCACGATAAGGACACCTTCACCGTGCCAGTCGTTCTTCGTAAACTTTGCGCCGCCCTGGATCCATGTGATCCCCGATGGATTCCACGGCTCGTTAGGAGGAGGGGCGCCCACGTGCACATATATATCGGCTATCCGCTCCATTTGCTCTTCCGTTATTCCAAAAATTCCTTCAAAAGTCGGAACTTGCCCGTTAGTGTTTATCTTGTCTTCCGGGATATTATCCGTTTGGTCAGATACCGAAAATCCGGTTGGAACTGAAACGGCCATTTCTCCATACCCTTCAATGACAGCATCACCCTTAATCTCTACGTCCCCTCCACTTGTAAGGGCCCCGCCAAGATTAAAAATGGCATCGGGTTTTTCGGCGATAACGCGGATCTGCCTCTGCGCACGCGGAGATGTCTTGCCGGGCACATACCCTGTCCCGTCTATCCGCTTTCTTGAAATATCCTCCGTGCTGAGGTCCGCTATAGCGACATCGTACACGCCATCCCCTAAAGACACATTCAGCTCCCCGGAATAATCCGCGTCCGCGTGAAGCTCAAAAAGGGCTTTCTCTACCGCTGCCTCGGCCAGAAAGAACGCTTTGAGGGAGTCTCGCTGTTTTCTGGCCACTCTGACCTCGTTGTTGGCCAAAGTTACAAAGCCCGTCGCTATCGCGACCAGCAGGAACATGAAAACCAGCACCAGGCCCAGGACCATCCCCTTTTTATCCATACTTTTCATACCCCTGTATGCTTCGGCTTCATGAGCCCATGAACAACCTGCCTCGGGAGAACCGCTAGTTTCTAATTGTAACTCCCGTCTCGAAAGCCATATCCAATGACTCGCCGTTTACCTGACCCTGGATGCCCAAATTGATCGTGACCATGCTGTAATACGTCGAAAATGTCAGGGAACTGACGTTCTCCGCGATAATAAACTCGTCACCGGACGCTGAGGTGTCCGGATCGTGCATGATATTGCTGTCGCTCAGGTAAAAACCTCTCTCCAGGCCGTCTATGCCGCTCGTATACCGGATGGTATTGACATCGGGCAGCGACACGCTCTCCGCTTCCCTTATCCCGTTTTCCCCGCCTACCCCGCGCACCATCTCTTCCATGGCCAGACCGCCGTCCCGCTGAAGAGACGCCACGACGATCGATCTGCGCCAGCTCTTATAGGATGTAAAATAGACGCTGGCGGCTCCGGCAATGATAAGCATCATGATAACCGAGGCTATCAGAAGTTCCGTAAGGGTAAACCCTCTTTCGGCATTACCTGGTCTAAGGATGCTCATCTTCACACTCTATGGCTAAAGACTCCATCTTGTCATGTAGGTCACCAGCACCTCATTTACGGTCCTGCCGCCCAGGCCGACTTCGGTCCAGGACAATGTAATGCTGATCTCTTTATAACCGTTATGATCCGCTACCGCGATCGCCCTTTCTCCGGTCAAGTTATCGCTTGCGTCTATGGTGACGCCGGCCGGCCCGCTTGAGGCAATATCCGCGTAAGGGGTATTTTTTACCGTCTCCATCTGAGCGCGCAAAATGTTCCTCGCCGCGGCCCTATGCTTGGAGTTATTGACGCTCACGCTTCCCAGCACAAAGACGGCCAGGACGCTGCCCACCATCAGGGTCAATAACAGAACGGCTATGAGCGTCTCAATAAAAGTTATGCCGCTGTTGTTTCCGGGTCTGAAAAACATTTTTACCTTCCAATGCGCGCAACAAAAATAATCAGAGTTCCGTGCCCCGCCGCAATTACCCCACAAGTATACCCGATTGCGCGAGAATATCAAAACAAGTGCGAGCCTGAGGGGTCAGGCTCGCTGGTCCAATGGCCGCCCTTTTCCCGCGTACTCGGCTTTCCGGGACGCGACATGATAGACGGGATCGATCATCAGCCTCGACATATCCTCCGTATATATCCTATCGTCAACCCGCGCCGCCACGACCCTTCCGACAACCACGTAATGGTCTCCCGCCTGCTTGACCCATTCGAGTTTACACTCAAAATTGGACTGACATTCCTTTACCCCGAAAGGCCTCACCATTGCGCTCTCTACAGGGGTGAGCCCCGCTTTTTCGAACTCGCTGACCTCTCCGGGAAAAGATTCCGCCGTTATATTGATCGCCTCCAGCAGTTCGGGGCCCGGAACGGCTACAACAAACTCCCCCGTCTCCGTAACATTCCTGTAAGTGTCTCTCGAACCGGCAACTCCGACAGCGTATAACGGTGGGTGGAATGAAACCGGCATGTTCATCCCGAAGGGAGCCAGGTTCTTGACGTTACCATGCAACGTTGAAACCAGAACGACAGGCGGCGGGGGAATGATCTTCGTATATTCTTCGGCCTTTATTTCCATGCGCGCACCTCTACTTATGCGCGTTTTTCCTCGTCACGCAGCGCTTTATACCTTCTCCCGGCGCCCGCCACTTTTTCAGCGAGTTCCACAAGCGTGAAAAGCGTTTCGTCCGACAGCGTCTCAACGGATCCGCTGTGAAGAGCCCTTTCCTTATATTCACGGTACTCGGTGATCGCGTTCAAATATTCCTGTTTCGCCTTCTTCGTTTCTTCCCTCATCTTTCCCCCTTTCGTCGTCCGCTCTCATCTCCCGGGTCAAACCTTGATGACACCTTCTTTGATATTGGCATTTGAGACCTCCCACCTTCTACATCGTGAACCGGATCTATCGATAACCTCATCCGTTTTTAATACCTCTACTACTTCACAATGATTTGGACATTCATTGCACTCAAATGACCTTGTCCTAAAGTCGATATCCGCCATATTGAAATCAAAGTTAACCCTGGGTTTGGCCTGTTCGCTCTTCTCCATAGCCACGATCGCGGCGCCTATCGCGCCCATTACCTCGTGATATTCAGGCACGGCAACCTCCATGCCTAATTCTTTTTTAAAAGCCTTGACCACACCTTTGTTTGCCGCCACTCCGCCCTGGAACACTACAGGAGATAAAATCTCCTTTCCTTTACCTACATTATTCAGATAATTCCTCACGATAGCCTCGCAGAGGCCATTGATAATATCCTCTTTACTAAACCCGATTTGTTGTTTGTGAACCATATCTGATTCAGCGAAGACCGCGCACCTGCCCGCGATATTGACTTTTGTCTTCATCCTTAAGGCGTAATCGCCAAATTCCTCGATCGGGATCCCCAAACGCTGCGCCTGATGGTCTAAAAATGATCCTGTTCCAGCGGCGCAAACCGTGTTCATGCTAAAATCCACCGGGATCCCATCCCTTACAATTATCATCTTTGAGTCTTGCCCGCCTATCTCAATAATGGTTTTGATGTCCGGTGCGAAATTTAAGGTGCCTAAAGCATGCGCGATGATCTCATTTTTCACCACGTCGGTATTGACCAAAATACCTACCAGGTGCCGGGCGCTGCCGGTGGTTCCCACACCTTCTATCTTCGCTTGATCTGATAACCTCTGCTGGACCGTCTTTATGCCTCTCTTTACCGCAAAGATAGGATTGCCTTCCGTGCGAATGGAAAAAGAATCGACTACCTTTTTATCCTCGTCAATAACCGCAAAATTCGCGCTTACGGACCCGACATCTATACCGAGATGCATTTTTCCCTCCTTCTTTCAAGTAATTCCACGAATGCCTCAAGCCGCGTATTCATTCCAACCGGGGAAGCATGTTCATCAAAGGAAAAAAATAACACGGGTATATTATAATCCTTACTCACCCCGTAAAGAGCGCTCATCGCCGTAACTTCAGGCATACAGGCATGAGGTTTGACGTGGATGACGCCGTCTAAACCCTCGCGCGCAAAAATAATCGTCTCAGCAACTGAGACATTCGCGTGGGCGCCGCACTCATACCGCAAATAAGGTTTGGCTATCCTTCTAAAGGTGGTCTTTCTCGGCGACCACGGCAGCATTTCTTTTAAAATCTGGCTTAAACAGAGTGGCCTGATTACCTCAACCCCCAACTCGTTCAATCGTCTCTCTATATCCAGGTTGCTGTATGGCTCCATGATTATGTATAACTCACCAACAATACCCACCTTAAGGGGCCTGAGACCGGGTTTCTTTTCAAGGCGAGAGAACCTGTCCTGAAATTCTTTTTTCACTCTTTTTATTTGGCCCATGGAGTTAGCGCGGTCGCAGGAGCTTAAGAATTCCTGATACAGTCTCCTGGTTATACCGGCCTCCGTCTCCCAGGCGCTTAATTTTCGAACTTTACTTTCGAACTTCTCTATAACCTTCATCTTTGTCCAGGCAAGCCTTATCCCTTTTAAAATCCGCAAATTTGTAGCATTCTTGTTTATTTCCTTGAAACT
>JAUWWB010000090.1 GCA_030617085.1 Candidatus Omnitrophota bacterium | reverse complement strand
TCCTTCGCTTCGCTCAGGATGACGGGGGAGGAGACCAGGATGACGGGGGGGGTGCGGATTTTGCCTATTTATCGGGGGTGAAGCGGGAGAGGATCTTGTCGGTTTTTTCCTTGTCGCCGCTTTTCCAGGCTTCCTGGATCATGATGAGCATTTTTGTGGTTTTGGAGTCGATGATCCATTTCGCGCCCATGAGGAGAGATGCCACCAGGAACTGCAGGAAATATCTGGGGCACAGAAATGAGCAGGCGAGTGTCAGGACAGATCCGATAAGCCAGTGGTCTTTTCTGACCCAGCGAAATGCGCTGTGGCCTATTTCCCGGATATCGGGCCTCTTCAGGACATCGTGGGCTTCCGCGAGCAGCTTCCGGCACCCCGGGCAGCCTGCCAGATGCTTTTCGACACCGGCCCGCTCTCCGGGGGTAAGCCCGCCGCTCAGGTATTCGCTAAGGATCTCTTCTGAAGGACATATCCTGTTGTTCATCTTTTTTCTTCTCCTACTATATAAGACAACTTTTTTACGGTTTTTCTTTCAAAAAACTTTCGGTTACAGTGATTACAATGCCTTGATAATGGATTCCTGTTATGAGCCCAGCACAATTCGGAGCCTTTCCCGGAGCCGCTTTTTCGCCCGCGTGATCAGTGTTGCTATCGTCCCCGTGGGGAGGTTCATGATCTCGGCTATGTCTTTTTGTGTTTTGCCGTCGTATATATTTAGTTTAAGGGCAAGTTGCTGCCTGCAATCGAGCTTCGAGATCTCGGTTTTCAGGATGTTCCTTAATTCATTTGATTCCAGCGTTTTGGCGGTATCAAAGGTGGATGAAGGTATCATCGATCCCAGTGTTATTTCGGGGTTCTCGGAAGAAGAGACTTCATCCAGGGAAAGGGTATTCCTTGCCGCCCTTGTCGTGTTTTTCTTGTAATAATTAGAAGCGAAGTTCATCGATACTATGACCAACCAGCCTTTGAGAGTGGATGTGTCCTTCACCCCCGAAAGGCGGTCTTTTTCCCATATCACGAGAAATATTTCCTGGACGATGTCGAGGACCTCGGTTTTCGATAGCCGTACGCCGAGCTTGTGTAGTTTGTGCCCGACGCTTTTGGTCACAAGACCGTGGTAGCGCCTGGCGAACTCATCCCAGGCGAACCTGTCTCTTTTGACGCATTTTTGGAGCAGTTCTTCGGTGGTCATGACCCTGTGATTATAAGGCAAACCAGGTAAAAAATCAACAAAAGCAGGGGGTCCCCAAATGGGACGTCCTCGGGGTGTTAGGGTTTCAAAAAGGCGGAAAGAATTGCTTGCTTTTGTTTCTTTTATAAGGCATAATATTGGCGTGGTCTTTATGGAGGATATTATTATAAATAGTATTCTTGTTTACGCAAAAAAACAGAGTTTTTTGGCCTCAAACAGGTGCGTCTAAAAGGCCGAAAGGCTTATTGGAAGGTGTAGTGTATGTTAACTATTATAAATAGAAATTTAAATTTTAAAAATAATCCCTTACGTTATATGGCGCAGAGGGTTGCCGTCGGCGCGGTCTTGCTGTGTTTTTTGGTGACGAATACCTTTTCCGGATTCGCGCATGCCGCGGAGGCGGGGGATCTGCCATATCCGGCGGTAAGTGTGTACCGGGACCTTTCTTCCGATATCCGTGACGGGATCTTTGAGCTTCCGGATTCGCTCGGGTATGTCCAGGACCTTTTCAGGGGGGATCGGGAGAGGGTCGTCATCCATATCCGCGACGCGCACTGCGATTATTACTCCCAGCGCGCCACGAACAGGCTCCTCAAATATTTCAGGGAAGAGTACGGCGTGACGCTTGTCTGTCTTGAAGGAGGAGCGGGCGGCTACGACCTTGCGCCTTTCACCGATATTGAAGACCAAAAGACCAGGGACAAAGTCGCCGATTTCTTCCTCAGGCAGGGCAGCCTGAACGCCGCGGAGTTCGCTGGCGTCAAGGAGCCCGGTAGGTTCCTGTTGTGGGGGGTGGAGGATGAGGGCCTTTATCTTGAAAACCTCGCCGTTTACAGGGGGACCGCCAAATATAAGCAGGAGGCGGACCAATACCTGGAGCTCCTGGGACGCCTGGTCGATGAGCTGAAAAGGCATATCTATTCGGAGGAGCTCCTCAGGCTGGACGAGAAATATTCCGCGTACAAGAACAACGCCCTTTCCCTTAAGGATTACCTTTCATACCTTTTCGAGCAGGCCGGGCTTTACGCGATACCCTTCAGGGATCTTCGGAATATCTATTTCCTCAAACACGTCCTTGAGGAGGAAGAGAAGATCAAGTTCAGGACGGCGAATGCCGAAAGGAACGAGTTTGTCGAAGCTCTCAGGCAGAAGATGCCGCCGGCAGGGCGCGTGGAGCTGGTGAAACAGGCGCTCCGGTTCAAGTCGGGCGAGCTGACGGAAAAACAGTACTATAATTACCTCATGGAAGAGGGCAAGAAGGCGGAGCTTAACATATCGGATTATCCTTCCTTGCAGAGCTACATAGTCTACATTTCGCTCTACACATCCATAGATAAGTCCCGCATACTGGCGGAGCTGACCGAGCTGGAGGCTCTATTGAGCGAGGGCATGCGCCCGAGCGATAAGCAGGCGGAGCTGATGCGCCTCAGCAGGAATTTTTCGATCACGCGGAAGGCCTTTGGTTTTTCGATGACGAAAGACGATCTCGACTACCTGAAAGAGCACGCCGGTGTCCGGGTGAGCGACATCATCTCTTTTATCAAAAAGGAAGCGCCGCTTTATAACATACGCGTCGCGATCCCCGCCGCGGCCGTCAAGCTCGACGACTGGATGAAAGACATAGAAGAGTTCTACGACTATTCTTTCGAAAGGGACGAGGTATTCGTCGAGAAGACCGGAGAAAAGATGGAAACAAGCGGATACCACAACGCCGTCCTCATCACGGGAGGTTTTCACGCGGAGAACCTGGCGGGGCTGTTGAGGAATGAAGGATTTTCGTACGTTTCGATCCAGCCGCGGTTCAAGGACAAAAAAGGATATGAATCGCCGTACTTCAAGATACTCGCCGGAGGATACCCCGAGCTGGGCCAGATGATCACCGGGGCGATCTCCGCGGCGACTTCGATGCTCCAGGTTTCGAGCATATGGAACCACCTCGGACTTGAAGCGGCGGGGGAAAAAGCCAGGAACCTGGCAATGATCCAGCTTGAAATGGTCAAGAAGCTGAAGTCAGGGGAGAAAGCGATCCTCGCGATCGAGGACGAGGATTTTGTTCTTGAGTTTTCGATGGACAGAAAAGGCCACATCGATTACGAACTTGTTCCCCAAAAGAAAATATCTTCCGGGGACAGGCTGATCCCTGACGTAATGATCAACAATATTGACAGCCTCAGTTACGAAGATCACGACAAGATAATCGACAAGATAATCCAGTGGGCGTACGAGAACGGATGGATCAAAAAAGTTAACCCAGCCGACCCCAACGACCCCGGCGCAAGTGTCGTCAATAATGTCGCCGCGTTTTTTGAGGGCATCGGTCATAAGCAAATAGCGGAAGCGATCAAGAACGGGGATATCCCCATTCACAGGATCGAGAAGGGCGTAAACGGGCTTTTTGACGGTCACGCGAGCTGGAGGGGGGTCTATTTCAGAACCGGCTTGAATCGTGATCTTCAAGAGGATGTCATAGTGCACGAGATCGGCGCGTATTACCGGCTGGGGCACGATCTCAACGCAGAGCTTGAGGAGTTACACATAAAATACCGGACGCGAGGCGAAAAAGCGATACAAGCCGCCGATCTCAAAAAGTTTGAGCGGTTAAAAGAGATCAACGCGCTCGCGGCCCCCGGCCCTGTCAAAGGAAGAGATCATGCCGACAGCGGAAAAGAAAAGCCCGGTCGGGCGCCAAAAGAGCAATTTCTGAAGAACGCCAGAATTGACGGCGAATACCTTGTTTGCACGGAGACGGGGAAAAAGGCCCGGCTGGTTTCTTCCGGCGGAAAGATCGCCACCGGCGCCATGGAAGCGATTCGCGCCGGGAGTGAGGCGATCCCGTTTGTCGATGCGGAGACGATCGCGGGCTTTCTCGACGGATGGGACGTTCTGACGATAGAGGATAACTATTACACCGCCGGATTTGTCGATGCAAAGAGCAAGAAACTGTACATCAGCGAAATGATACGCGCCTCCGCGAACGTCGCGCCGGAGATCATACCTATCATCATACTTAGCGAAATCTGCAGGTTCAATAGACTTTCTAAAGACATTGCAGCAGAACTCGGCCTGAAAAGTGATACTGACCCGGCGGTTTTGCTTCGGGGTCTATCCGGGGCACAGCGTGAGGTGCTGGCGGATCAACTGGCAAAGACGAGCGGGGGGAAAAAAGCTTTTTCTTTGTCGTCTTTAAGGGGGTTTAGCGATGATGAACTCCGTCTCATAGAAGCGAACCAGAACAGATTAAGAGAAAGCGAAAGACTGGGTTACGGGCTTTTAGATCAGTTGTTTGGAGCCGGCGCGCACGAAGAGCTCATGAAAGCCGTCAGGGACCTGAACCCTTCACACGATCGGACCGTCGCCGGGTTTGCGGAAGCGATGATCAGGATGAGGCCGCGTTCGTGGGTGGTCTTCGCGGATGTCGTGGGGGGCAGGGCGAGGGAGAAGTCCATGGGCAGCAAGATCATGGACAGGCTATCCCC
>JAUWWB010000158.1 GCA_030617085.1 Candidatus Omnitrophota bacterium | reverse complement strand
TATCCTCTCATCGATCAGCGTTGTGTATTCCTGAGGCGGCAGACTCTCCAGGATCACCTTCCAGCGCGCGATCCTGAAGAACTGGTCCTTGGGAATGCTGTCCAGATCCGCGTTTTCGTCGAATATAATATCCCAGAGATCCTGTCCCGTAAACTCTTCAAGCGACAGTTTCTCGCCCGGCGAGACGACCTTGCCGTCTATTATCTCCGTCCCCTTTCTGGTCTCCAAAACGCTATTAAGCTCATCCGGGGAAGCGAGGACACAATACCCCGCGGCATGGCCTGAACGGTACAACTTATAGATCAGACCGTCCAGGCAGCCCATATCGGCTACCAGGGTGCTTTTCTCAAGGTCAATGGCCGGCCTCGGATCGCCGCGGAAACTCAGCCAGTCTATCTTCTTGAATGTTAGCTCACCCTCCACCTGTTTTCTCGCAAAGTATATTTCTTTAACCCCTTCTTCGGCATCAAGCTCTACCGTATCGGAGGCATGGCTGATCATTATCTGGATGGGCCTACCGTCCAGCGAGTCCACGACCTTGTACGCGATCTCATTGAAGGGGTCGTAAAAATATTTCACTCTCTCGATGAGCTTGCCGGTTTTCCTGTCCCGCACTTCCTTGGAAACGGGTTTGCCGAACCAGAAAAACATATCATCATCCATCGGCCCATAGGTGTAGACAACTTCTTTCTCCGGGGTCACCTCGCTCTGCAGCGTCCACCCTTTCGTTTCGTCCGCTACGCCGCGCTTCCTGTGTATAAAATATATCCTTCTGCAGGACTCTTTGCCGCCGATATATACCGTTTCCTCCATCTCCGAAGACATGGCATCATAGCGGAAAACCGTCTTCTTTTTGACAGCACTTTCTGCTATCCGGATTTTTCCCAGAGACGCGTCGCCGTCATAGTAGAAATCCGTCTTTGCCGCGCGCGCCGTCTCCTCGACGGTCTTATAGAGCACCCTGCCCTGGTCGTCCACGACAGCCCTGCTGATTATCACGTTCCCTTCCGCATCTCTTTCTTCCGTTTCCGCGTAGAGCGCACCCGGCGGGATCATGAAGCCTTCAGGCAACTCAATGTCCCCCTTCTCAACAGACTTCGTATTTCTTGTCCTTGAGCCATTGACTTCACCGTGGACATCTTTCGCCTCGTAAATGGCCGTACCGTTTTCGTCGTACACGATCTTTATCTCTCCCGTAAGGGCATGTTCTTCGTCATACATCTTTACCGTGATCACACGCCCTTCGGGCAGGATATAGTCCGGATCATCGAGCCGGCGCACCGCATATTCGCTGACTTCCCTGGCGGTCCACTCCCTTGACAGGTAGGGCGTTCCGTCTTCTTTCATCTTGTATTTGAATGAGCGAAAAAGCTTCCACGTCCCCGGCTGGTACCATTCATCTGAAAGTTTAAACCCCTTTTCATCATAAGTCGAACCCCTGATGGCTTTCGCCGATTTTTCGCTGATCAAAATTTTCTCGCGCGAGTATACTACAACCTTTCCATCTGACCACATCTCGACTTTATAAAAAAGCTCTCCGCCTTCGGTCTCAATGGAATACTCTTCTTTGACAAACTCCATACCTGCCTTCCCATAGCGGCTTTCTATCACCTTCCACGAGACCCAACAGTTCTTTGGAACCTGAAGCCCGCCGGCGGCGGGACGGATCTCTTCCGGCAGCGCGTTCAGCACACTTTCGGGAAGGACTACCCTGGAAGTTTTTATCTCTTCGGCGGTCGAGCTTTCCAGGACCGTGCCGTCTTCCAGCTTAGTGATGCTGCTTAAATAATGGTCTTTCCCCTTAATGGTTTTACAGGTCGACCTTTTAACATATTTTCTGCCATCCGAAAATGTGCCGCTTTCCTCTACGGTCACGATCCCCCGGCTGTCGGGTTTCGAATATTCCCACGACCTGCTCCAGCCGTCTTTCCTCTCCTCCTTAAGGATCCTCCAGTCAAGATCATAAACTGCCTTATAGAACACGTCCCCGTTTGCCCACCTTGTTTCTTCTATTATTTTTTCGGCCGTGTTACGTACCTGCTCCGTTCTGACGCCATGCCGGTCTTCCGTTATCTTGTACATTACATTCTCTTTCGCGTCAAAATAGGCCTCTTCGCGACAGATCCGCTTCACCCCGTACACGCCATACGTTTCCATTATCGTTTTCTTTACAACGTTCTTCAACGTGATCCTTCCGCCGTCGAGCGTGATCACCGTCCCGCCCGGATAGTATTCGTAGGTCACTTTCTCCACGGTCTGTCCCAGGAAATCTTCGACGGCCAGCTCTGACGGATCGGCAGTTGTCCGACCGGCATATGTGTAGTTAAAGTATAGTTTCGCGAGGTGATCGATCTTCTGTGTTAACCGCCATCGCCCGTCATATTTGAATTCCTCGGTTATCTTTCCGTCTACCAGCACCCGCAGAAGAAGGCCTATCTTCATGCTGGTTTTGTTGACGGTAAGCAGCCCTTTTCCCGCGTACTCACGCTTTTCGCTGCCTATGGTTATGGTCTTCACGCGCAGAGTATTCCCGAAATAAATAAATATCTTGATTCTTTTACCAGTTATTTCCCGGATAAGGCGGCCCTGCTCGAAGCCGAGCTTGTTCACGACAAGCGGGCCTTTCTTCTCGTACTCGTATGTCACACCGTTTACGGTGGTGGTCCTGACACGAAAAGTCTTTCCGTAAAAGGTAATTTCCTTTATTATCCCTTTACTGCTTATTTCCCGGAGAAGGCGGCC
>JAUWWB010000130.1 GCA_030617085.1 Candidatus Omnitrophota bacterium | reverse complement strand
CGTATATTTTCCCTCGGCACCACCATGAACACGCCGCTCGTCGGGTTCGGGGTCGTGGGGACGAAGACATTGACGCCGCTCGTGCCAATGACCTCTTTTATCTCCCCCCTCGCGATCCCGGTCGTAAACCCGAGGGCGTACAGGCCTTTTCGGGGGTACTCCACGAGGACCACCTGCTTGAAGACCGTCTTCCCGTGCCCGAAAACCGCTGAAAATACCTGCTTCGCGGCGTTATATACCCTTCCCATGAACGGGACACTGAGCAGGAGCCTCTCTCCCATCGCAAAGATCCTCTTGATGACAAGGATCTTGGCCCCCCACCCGATGAAGGTCACCGCGAGTATCACAGCCAGAAAGATCAGCGCTTTGGCTATGTACACGTGCTCTGTCCCCTTCGCCACCGGCGCCAAAAATCTTAATATCGGGTCCAGCACCATGTTGTTCACCTGCAGCACGAGAAAGCGGATAAGCGCTATCGTAACGGCCACCGGCAGCAGTATTACGATGCCGTTGATAAAGCTTACCAGGAACCTTTTCCATATCCTCTTCATTACACCACCTCACATGAACGCGCCAACGCACCCTATGACAGCAACTGGAACACCAGCAGGGTCACCAGCGCTCCCAGCGCACCGCCCGCGATGACCTCCCACAGCGTGTGGATGCTGTTTACCATGCGGCTTTTGGCGACGAGCACGGCCAGAAAGAACACCATCATGCTCACGAGAGCGTTCGCGCTGACAAACGATACCGCGGCCCAGACCGCGAAAGCGACGGCGGAATGCCCGCTGGGCATGCCGCCTCTTAAAAGCTGTTTTTCCCCGCGCAGGACCTTTATCAGCAGCACCAGGCCGATGACGGCCAGAAGCGCTATCAGCGACAAGTGCCACGGGGACTGTTTGATCCGGATAAACACCCCGTCAGGACGCCAGCCCGTGCGCCTTAACAGCAATATGTACCCCACGATGGCCGCGTTGACCACGCTGACAAAGACCGCGCCCGCCGCGATGTCCTTGACCACCTTCGCCAGCGGATGGTACTCGGCGTTGATAAGGTCCACGGAATACTCGATGGCCGTATTGAACATCTCCGAAACAAGGACGAACGTCACCGCGAAGCACAGCAGCATGAACTCCACGGCGCTGAGATCGACATAGACACCCGCGATGAGGACCAGGAAACCCGCCAGGAAATGCAGGCGCATATTGCGTTCCGATTTGAGCGTGTGCACCACCCCTTCCAGCGCGGCGTTCACGCTCTGGATGAACCCCTTGCTATAAATACTTCCCGGCTTTTTGTAAGAGCTCATTTTCCTTCCCCCGCATGGCCTCACGCGCTTTCTTCGTAGTATCATCGTACCCTACCAGGTGCAGCGTCCCGTGTATCGCGTAAAGAGCCGTTTCCTCGATGAAGGCCGTCCCGTAAATTTTGGCGTTTTGCGCCGCCTTGTCCGACGATATCGCCAGGTCTCCCAGAAACTCGCGTGAAGGCGCTCCGCCCGGCCGCCTGACGGGCTCCTTGCCGGAGGGGAACGATATGACGTCCGTGGCGGTATCGATACCGAGATACGCGCGGTGAAGGGCCCGGATCTTCTGGTTGCTGACGAAAATTACATTCAGCTCGACGTTACGCTTTCCAAGCGCCTTCAAGGCCGTCTTTACGACCTTTTCTATCTTCGAAAGGTCAATCCTTCTTTTTCGGTTTCGGTTTTCGCAGTTTACTTTTACTGTCATTGGGCAAGACCATGTTTGATGTTTTAGTCGCGCTTTCGGGGTATTCCAGCCGCGTGTGAAAAACACCCGTAAGCACCCTTACGAAACTGTCCGCGATCTTGTGCATGTCCTTGAGCGTAAGGTCGCACTCGTCGAGCTGCCCGTCGATGAACTTGTTGTTTATGATCTTTTTCACGAGGTTCCTGATGCTGGACGGCGTCCGGTCGCCGTGCGACCGGCTCGCGGCCTCGACCGAATCGGCCAGCAGGACTATCGCGCTTTCCTTGGTCTGAGGCCTCGGCCCCGGGTAGCGGAAATTCTCTTCCCTGGGAGCCTTCCCCTCTTCGGCCTTTTCCAGCGCCTTTTGATAGAAATACGCTATCAGGCTGTCGCCGTGATGCTGGGTGATAAAGTCGATCATCGTCATGTTCAGCTTGTATTTTTTCGCGATCTCCACGCCGTCCTTCACGTGTTTCGCTATTATCAACGCGCTCATCGAAGGCGCGAGGTTGGTATGCCTGGAAGCCATGCCCATCTCGTTCTCGCTGAAATACTCGGCCTTGGGTATCTTGCCGATGTCGTGGTAATACGATCCCACCCTTGCCAGCAGGCTGTTCGCCCTTATGGCGTCGCAGGCCGCTTCAGCGAGGTTGCCGACCATGATGCTGTGGTGATACGTGCCGGGGGCCTCCATGGCCAGCCGCTTTAAAAGCGGATGGTTAAGGTCCGACAGCTCCAGCAGGCTGATATTAGTGGAGACATTGAAAAGGTGTTCAAACACCGGCAAAAGGCCCATGACGATAAACCCCGAAAGCAGGCCGCTGGCCACGCACCAGTCGCCGTTCTTCGCGTAAAAATCCAGCTCCATGCCGTTGATCAGACCTATGCAGGCGATAGCCAGGAATTTTGCCAGGCCGACCAGAAGCGCCGCCCACAGTATTTGCGCGCGGCGGCGCGCACCCCTGACGACGAACATCCCGACTACGCTTCCCACCAGCAGCACCAGCGCCAATTCGATCTTCCCGCCGATAAGCAGCGATATCAGGAGGCTCATCAGCACGGTGCTGAGAAATGCCATGTTAAAGCCCACGAGAAGCGTTAGGATCATTCCCATCGCGGCCATCGGGATGAAATAGCCGGGCTGGGGCGAGCGCATGATAAGATCCGCGACGACCACCATGAAGAACATGCTCAAAAGAACGATCCCCGTGGTTTTCGGGTCGAGCAGAAGATTTGTCTTGCGGGTAAAAGCCATGTGAATAGCCGCGATCAGGCCGAGCAAAAGGAACAGAAGCAGCACGCCGAAAAAGAACGTCGGCGTCGCCCCCGGGCGGAAGACCCGCCTGAGCTGCGATATCTGCGCGATATGGCGATCGTTGACCCTTTTGCCTTTTTCGATAATAAGTTCGTTTTTCTTTACCGTCCATATCTTATGCACGGGCCTGACCTTGCTGAGGGCCTCGTGTCTCTCCGCTTCCGTCTTTTCCTCATCCGGAAAGAGGTTGGGCGAGGCGTATCCGGAAACAAGGTCCGCTACCGCCTGTCTTATCCTGCGGTCCTCCACGAACCGCTCCGAAACCCGGGCTGCTATCATCTCCAGGACGTCCTGACGCGCCGCAAGGTCATCCACGGGCCGCTCTATTTCAACTCCGGTCCCTTCATCGAGGATAGATACGGCGTCCGCCCCT
This sequence comes from Candidatus Omnitrophota bacterium, assembly GCA_030617085.1. GTDB lineage: Bacteria > Omnitrophota > Gorgyraeia > Tantalellales > Tantalellaceae > JAUWWB01. Next base: position 95 of record JAUWWB010000130.1, on the reverse strand, counting down.
GTCCCTCTTATGTACCGCAGGTCATCCTCCGCAATATACCCTGCCGAAAAAACTTCCCCGAGGATGTTCAATGCCTTCGCCCTCAGGCCCGCGGG
>JAUWWB010000087.1 GCA_030617085.1 Candidatus Omnitrophota bacterium | reverse complement strand
TATCAATGGTTCGCCGGGAAAGGTGGCGCGAGGGCAGGCACAGGGGCAGGCCCCTGTGCCTGCCCTTAACCCACGTCCGCACACCCCCCTGGCGGGGAGGTCCGCTGTCAGTTTGGCCATGAAGGCTATTGGGTGTTTTCTGGGTTTTTTCGGAACCGGGGGCGCTTGATGGCTTTCAGGGTTTTCATGGACGTCTGCCATAGTTCCTTGATCATCTTTTCCGGGTTTCCGGGGGTTAGTGCCTCTTTGAGGGTCTTGCCGAACTGTTCGAATATCGAATAGATCGAGGGGACCAGGACCAGGGTGAGGGGCGTGGCGAATACAAGTCCTCCGATCACGGTAATGGCGAGGGGGTTCCAGAGGTTCGAGCCCTCGCTCCTGTCGATGGCCATGGGGACGAGGCCGAAAACGGTCGTTGCCGTCGTCATGAGCACCGGGCGCAGTCTGTCCCTCGCCGCCTGCAGCAGGATGCGGAAAAGATTGTGGCGTCCCTTTTTCAGCTCGTTCGCGTGGTCCACGAGGATTATGCCGTTGTTCACGACTATGCCCGCGAGCATCATCATCCCGATAAGGGCCCCCATGCCGATGGGAGTCTTCGTAATGTAGAGCGCCCCTATTGCCCCTATCGTCGCCAGCATGACGGTCACCATGATGATGAAGGGCTGCCGGTAGGATTCGAAAATGGAGGCCAGGACAAGGTATATCAGGACGATTATAACAACGATGGTCAGCAGGAACTCCCGCTGGGTCTTGACCAGGGTCGGGTAATCGCCGCCGTATTCATAAAAATAGTCTTCGGGCAATTTGAGGTCTGCAAGCTCTTTGTCCATCATCTCCGCGGCCTTTCCAAGCGACACCTCCCCTATGTTCGAGCTGACCTGTATCATCCGCGCCCTGTTTTTGCGCCAGATCTCGCTGGGCCCGAGGCCGTATTCAAAATCGACGAGCTGGGAAAGCGCGACCCTGTCCAGGCCGGTCCTTGAAACGGTGAGGTTGTGTATGTCTTTCAGGACGCGCCTGTCTTTTTCCTGCATGCGCACTATCGTCTCGACTTCGGCGGCCTTGGTGTGATACATCGTCGCCCTTACGCCCCTGACCTTCGCGTGGACCATATCGGCTACGTCTTTGGTGGTGAACCCGAACTGGGCGCTTTTCTTCTTGTCGACCTTGAGGTCCACTTCCGGGCGGCCTTCCCGCATGCGTATCTTTGTGTCGGTGAAATATGGAATGCGTCCCATCCTCGTCGTTATGGCGATCGCGATCTCCCTGAGAATATCGTAGTCAAAACCATAGATGTTCAACAGGAGCTCCTTCGTCCCGACCTCCTGCTCTTCCTCGAAATAGATAAAGGCCGGCTGCAGCCGGGTCACCTTGGGCCTCAGGCTGTCTATCACCTCGCTTATGGACCTTCTTCTCTCCATGAGCCCTACCAGGTCGACGTAGACCTTGCTCGACCAGGCTTCCACCCGCGCGGTGAAATGCTTCACTTCCGGCACCTCTCTGAGCATTTCCTCCACTTTTCTGACGATCTCATCGCTCGAGTCCAGCTTGGCCCCCGTCGGCAGCTCTATGAATATCGTGAACCTGTTCTGTTCGGTGGTGCCCATGTATTCCTTGCCCATCTTCCCATAAACGTACATGGCGACCATGAACAAGGCCACCGCGATCGAGATGATCAGATATCTCCTCCTGAAGACAAAAAGCAGCACCTTCTCCTGGGTTCTGTAGAAAGGCGCGAGAAAGCCCTCCTTGACATCCAGGGATTCGGCGGCTTTTTCCTCGATCCTTATCCTGGAACTCATGAGGGGAACTATCATCAGCGCCACAAAAAGCGATACGCAGAGGGAGAAGGTGACCGTCCAGGCGACCCCGCCATACAGCATGCTCATGGACTTGCTGACGAACAGCATCGGGAGGAAGACGATGATCGTGGTCAGCGTGGAAGCGAAGATCACGACGTTCATCTCGGTAGATCCTTCCACGGCGGCATCTATCTGCCCCATCCCCTGTTCGGTCTTCGTGACGATGTTCTCAAACACGACGATGGAGTTATCGACAAGCATGCCGACGCCAAGGGCCAGCCCGAAAAGAGTGATGAAGTTTATCGTAAGGTCCATTATGGCCGGGATGAACATGTTTGCCATGTCCATGAAACCGAATGTTATTATCAGCGATATGGGGATGGATAAGGCCACTATGAGGGTGGACCTGTGTTTTTTGGAGGCCGAAAGGAACAGGACGAGCCCTGCCAGAACCAGATAGACAAGCATGTTGGGCGCGAACATGGCGATGCCGAGCCCTGCCAGGACGATGAAGGCCGCGTGCCTGCCGAGCTTGCCCATGAAAAGCATGAGGATGAACATGATCATGACCGCCCCCCGCAGCAACGCGTTGCGGAGGTTGAAGATGGACGTCTTGATGAATTCTGCCTGGTTCTTTGTCACGATGACCTCTATGTCTCCGGGGAGGATGGCCTTGAGGTTTTCGACCTCCTCGAGAATTCCCTTGCAGACCTGGATAGTGTTGGCCTTGGACTCTTTCTGCACGTACACCGAAACGATGGGCCTTACGTTTATCCTGGCGTAGGTCTTCGGGTCCAAATAAGAATCCGTGACCCGCGCGAGGTCCCTGGCCCTCACTACGGACCCGTCCGGCCGGGACAGGACGACAGTTTTCTTGATATCGTCGATGGTGACGAACTGCCCTATCGCCCTTATCATCAGCTTGTCCCTGCGCCTTTCAAGGTCCCCCGTAAGAAGGTTGAGGTTGTTTGCCCCGAGGGCTGAAATAAGCTGATTGAGGGAGACCGCGTAGCGGTAGAGCGCCTTCTTATCCACCTCTACAACTATCTTCCGCTCCCGTCCGCCGCCGACCTCGACGTTGGCAACGCCGCTGACGCGCTTGACGCGTTCTTTCACGTCTTCGTCCACGATCTTGCGCAGCTCTTCCGTGGTCCTCTTGCGGCTTGTCACGGCGAAGATGACAATAGGGACGTCGGTCTGGGAGTACTGGGCGATGATGGGCTTTTCGGCTTCCGTGGGCAGTTTTTCCTTGACCCTCGCGAACTTCTCCCTTACATCCATGGCCGCCAGGCGCATGTCGATGCCGCGCTCAAAGCTGAGGATGACGTTGGATTCCCCTTCTTTGGATATAGAAAGTATCCTTTCCAGGTGAGAGACGGTGCTTACCGCTTCCTCTATGGGCTTGGTGACCATGGACTCGACTTCCGTGGGGGGCATGCCGCCGCGGAGGTACGTCATGATGCTGATCTGGCCGAAGGCGATGTCGGGATAAAGCTCAACCGGCAGCCGCGTCAGGGATATTATCCCCATCAGGCACAGGCCGGAGAAGATCATGACCGTGGTGATCGGCCGTATTATGGAGAAACGGGATAGGCTCATTATATTACCTGGCGAAAAAACGCTTGATCTTTCCCCTGATCTCGCTTTCGAGGACGAATATGGAGGGGATGACTACGAGCGTGAAGAAAGTGGCGACCATGAGCCCGCCCATGACGCTTATGGCCATGGGCGCGCGCAGCTCCGCGCCCCTGCCGAGCGCCAGCGCCATGGGCAAAAGCCCCAGCACCGTGGTGAGGGCCGTCATGAGTATCGGCCTGAGCCTTGCCAGGCTCGCCTCGACGACGGCGTCCATCAGGGCCTTTCCTCTTCCCATGAGGATGTTCGTGTAATCCACGAGGACGATACCGTTGTTGACAACGATGCCGCCCAGCATGATAACCCCCAGCATGGCGACAACGCTTACGGAAGTGCTTGTAGCGAACAGCGCCAGGAGAACGCCGATCAGTGAAAGCGGGACCGTGAACAGGATTATGAGCGGCTGCGTCAGCGATTCGAACTGGGCGGCCATGATCATGTAGACCATTACGATGGACAGGATCAGCGCGAACCGCAGGCTGTTGAAAGACTCGTTCATCTCCTCTGACTCACCGGTCAGCTTCACCATGTATCCGCTTTCGAAGTCCATGCCGTTAAGCATCGCGTCCACGTCCGCGATGACATCCGAGATCTTCCTGTCGATAATGTCGGCGTACACCACTATCGTTCTTTCCTGTCCCATACGCTTGATGGAGCTCGGGCCCACTCCCTTCTCAAAAGCGGCGACCGAACCAAGCGGGACCCTTCCCCCGTCGGGTGAGGTAATCCGGATACGGTAAAGCTTATCGTAGCTGTCCCTGTCCTTCTCCCTCAACCTTACCCTTATGCCTATCTCGCGCCCCTTTTCCTTGAACCGGGACGGGATATACCCCCTCAGGGCCATCTGCGCCATCCTGGCCAGGTCCACGACGTTGATATTGAATATCGAGGCCTTGTCCTTATCGACGTTTATCCTTATTTCCGGGGACGGTTCCGGGACGTCATCCTCGATGCCGAAGACACCGTCTATTTTTTCCAGTTCGCCCTCTATTTCGCGCGCGATGCCCTCCATCACGTCCAGCTTCTCGCCCTTGATCTCTATCGTTATCGGTTTCGCCGCGCCGGCGACCGCGCCGGAGATGACTCCCTGCTGCAAGGTGAACTCTATACTGACGTCCTTAAGGCCCTTCTCCGCTTCAAACTGCTCCTGGAGCTCCTGGACGACATCGGTCGTCTTTTTTTCTCTTTTTTCCTTAAGCTCGACTATGAGCTGTCCCTGGTGGGAGCCCAGCCGCTGGACTATGTCTCTTGCGCCTGCCCCGGTTGTCGACCCTACGATCGCGCTGACGCTTTTCACGTCAGGGTATTCCAGGATCTTCTCCTCCATTATCAGGACGGCCTTGTTGGTCTCCGACAGCTTCGTCCCCACCGGCATATCCGCCTTTATGATGAACTGTCCCTGGTCCGTCTTGGGCATGAGCTCTTTTTCAAGGAAAT
>JAUWWB010000022.1 GCA_030617085.1 Candidatus Omnitrophota bacterium | reverse complement strand
GCGTACGGTACTACGTCCTCCCCTTTTTCGATAGCCATCGGCTTCTCCACCACAAGTTCGTGGTAAGGGCCCTTTACCCTGTGCATGAAAGCCGGCAGGACCAGTGCGCCGCTTTTCCGGGCGAAGCGGTATGGGCCCGTAGCCGTCGACGCGGGACGCCCGAAAAAATCTATCAGCTCGCCTCCGGGGCCCGCGTTCTGATCCGCGAGTATCCCCACGCTTTTGCCGGCGCGCAAAACGCGGAAGATATTCTTTATATCCGTGCCTTTACGTATGACAACGTTGCCCCTGGATTCCCGCAGCCTGTTCAGGAGCTCGTTGAGTCGCTTCATCTTCTGGTCCCTGGCAAGAAGATACAGCGGAAAGCCCTTCATGTTACCGGTGACGGTGCTCAGTTCCCAGTTACCGAAATGGGCGGAAAGAAGGATCATGCCGTTCGGATTTTTCGCCGCCTTTTCTATCCTCTCGAAGTTGCGGAGAACGACAAATTTCTCGATGTACCGCCGGTCGGCCTTCGTCATGGAAAGGATCTCCGCGAAAGTCCGTCCCATCTGGGTGTACACGCTTTTCGTGACGCGCTTGATCTGGCCGGGAGTCTTTTCCTCGCAGAAAGCGGCCTTAAGGTTGGCGTAGGTAACCTTTCGCCTTTTGCCGCCCAGAAGATACATCAGCCCCCCCAGGCGCCCCCCGAGCCACAGATCAAAGCGTACGGGCATGACATGGAGGAACAGGTTAAGCCCTCTGACGAGAATCGATGCCACTAAGTCCAGCAATGAGATGCTCCTTTCCCTCGACTATATCGATCACTATGTTCAAGATAAATAACTTGTCTTCCATGCGCGACGTGTCCAGATCCTTGATCTTTACATGGTCTTTCGCGGTGACGACTATCGCTTCCGCTTCCTTTTCGGCGCATTCGGCGCAAATGCTGTCTATATCCGCCTGCCTGTAGCGGTGATGGTCCGCGTAATCGCACCGCGAGACGATCTCGGCGCCTGTCTCTTCCACTAAAAAAGCGAAATGATCAGGATCCGCTATGCCGCTGACGAGCATTACCTTCTTCCCGTGGAGGCTATCCGCTGAATACGCCGCGCCCGTCACGTCGGTCAGGAAAGACGGTCTGTGGCGGGTAAGAATAACGGGCTTGCCCGGGTCGGCTTCCGCCAGCTGCCGGATAATGTCTTTCCTCCGCCGGGCGCTGACCCTGTCGGTTTTCGTAAGCGCGAAAATGTCCGCCCTTTTCAATGATGAAACCGGCTCCCTCAAGATGCCCCGCGGGAACAGGCAGCCATTGCCGAACAGGGAAACGCTGTCCAGCAGAAGGATATTGAGGTCCCTTCCTATCCTCCTGTGCTGGAACGCGTCGTCAAGGATAAGGACGTCCCGGCCCCCGGACGCGGCCCGGCGGGCTCCGGCGACCCTGTCCTGCCCCACGAAGACGGGGACATCAGGCAGCTCGTCCCTGAGCATCCCGCACTCATCCCTACCGTACCCCCTGATAAGTACCGCGGGCTTTTTTCCGGCGGTTAGAAAATAATCCGCCAGAAATATCGTGAACGGCGTCTTCCCCGTCCCCCCCAGAGTTATGTTCCCGACGCTGACAACAGGCACGCCAACTTCATGCACCCGCCTGAGCCCCGACCGGTACCCCAGGTCAACGGCCTTTACCGCCCCCGCGTATACCAACGACAACACCCTCAGCAGACCCTTCACGATAACGTGAGGAAAACCGCGGCGCTCGTCCTTCATCAGCGATAGGATGTATAGTTTGAATAACGACATGTTCATCCTCATATGTAACAAAGTAAACCACGGGGCAAAAGGGCAGGCACAGGGGCCTGCCCCTACATGCAATTAGGCTGCTCCGAACTCCGAACTACTCAGATACTTCCCGATAACACCCATGGTCCTCTCAACCGCGCCCGAGTTCTCCTCTATGACGCGCCTGGCGTTTTCGCCCATCCGGTTCTTCAGCGCAGGGTCTCCCAAAAGTTCTTCCATTACCGTTTTAAGCTGAATGGCGTCCTTTACGCGCAGGGCAGCCTTGTTTTGCAGGAATATGTCGGCCACTTCGCGGAAATTGGACATGTTGGGGCCGAAAACAACGGGCTTTTCCCGGCTCGCCGCTTCTATGGGATTCTGACCGCCCTTTTTGGCAAGGCTTCCCCCGATGAAAACGACGTCCGCGGCACTGTAGAGTTCCCTGAGATGCCCTATGGTATCCACCAGGAGGACATCGCGCCCGCCCGGTTCGTTCCCGCCTTGCTCAAGGATATCGGAGAAAAGGCGATACGCAAGGCCGGATTTTTCGATATATATCCTTAAGGCGTCCGTCCTCTCCACGTGCCGCGGCGCGAGGATGAGCTTCAGCCTTTTCCGCTTTTCTCTCAGCTGCCTGTAAACGTCGATCAATTGCCGCTCCTCCGGGAAATGAGTGCTGCCGGCTATGATGACCTCGTCGTCTTCGGCAAAGCCAAGGTATTCCCTGCCGAAAGCCCGGGGCCCGGAGGGCAGGCTCTGGCCGTCAAACTTCATGTTCCCCGTAACGCATATTTTATCGCGCGGCACGCCCAGGCGCTCTATCCTTTCCGCGTCCGCGCCCGACTGCATGCAGAACCGGTCCACGCATCCGAGAATACGCTTCATGATAAAGCGTATTCTCTTGTAATTCTTAAAGGACGGATCCGATATCCTGCCGTTGGCGAGGATGACCGGAACACCTTTTGAATGAAGTTCTTCCAGGATGTTCGGCCATAGTTCCGTTTCTATCATCACGTAAAGGCGCGGCCCGATCAACCGGACCGCGCGCCTCACCACGGCCCTCATGTCATGGGATAATAAAAGACGGCATCTACGATGCCTTTCGCGGACCGGCGGATCATGTCATTGCCTGTCCGCGTTGTCGTGGATACGACAACGCGGACGCCCGGAAAACGCGCCTTGACCGCCCCGGCCACTTTCGCCGCCAGCGCCGCTTCCCCCACGCTGACCGCATGTATCCACACCGGACCCTCAAGGCCCGTCACATCATCCGGCAAAATGCCGAACCTCTGCAAAAAATCCCTGTGAAGCCTGCCTTTCATCAGAAGGCAGGGAATATATAACAGGCTGAATGCCAGAAAAAAAAGGTCGTATAGTAGCCGCATGGTAAATCACTGTCCGATTTGCAAATTCGTTTAGGTTTTAGGTTTTAGGTTCTAGGTTCTAGGGGGTAGGAACTATGGGGAGTAAGCTCGCACCTATAACAAGGTGCCCCAGTAAAACCCTATAACCTATAACCTAAAACCTAAAACCTGCCCCTCTACGCTCTCGGATGCGCCTTCGAATACATTTCCCTGATGCGCCGCGAACCCAAATGCGTGTAGATCTGTGTCGTGGACAGGTTTTTGTGTCCCAGCAGTTCCTGCACGCTCCTGAGGTCGGCGCCGTTATTAAGTAAATGCGTCGCGAAAGAATGCCGGATCGAGTGGGGGGATATCTTCTGCTCTATACCGCACTTGCGGACGTATTTATCGATGATCCTCCGGACGCTCCTGTCGGATAGCCGCCTCCCGCTCCTGTTATGAAAAACCGCCCCGGAAGATCCCGCCGCGCCGGGGCGCCTTTCCCGCAGGTAATTACGCACCGCGCGCTGCGCCTGGGCGCCCAGCAAGGCCAGCCTTTCCTTCTTGCCCTTCCCCCTGACCTTGATCACCCCGGCTATGAGGTCCACATCTTCGGCGTTCAGGCCGACCAGCTCGCTCACCCGTATCCCGGTTGAATACAGGACTTCAAGGATCGCCCTGTCCCTCAGTCCCGGGATGTTATCCAGCTCCGGAGCCGTTACGAGCAGCAGGACTTTTTCGGTATCCAGGAATTCCGGCAGACGCTTGTCCATCCTGGGGGTGAACATGCTGTCCGTGGGATTGGCCCTTATGTATTTTTCCCTCGAAAGAAAGCGAAAGAACGACCGTATCGCCCCCAGCTTCCGCACGATCGTCCGTTTGGCGCAGCCTCTCGCCTTAAGCTCCGCGAGGAAGCGCCTCAGGTCGCGGTGGCTGATGTCTTTAGGGTCTTTGCCCTCCAGGAAGTCCGCTACCTCTTCAAGGTCGGACCTGTAACCGCGCAGGGTGTGCTCCGAATAATTTTTCTCTATATCCAGGTAATTCGCGAACTTTTCTATAAACCGCTTCACCGTTATTCCTCTTCCACCTGAGTGCCGCCCTCTCCGGCGTCTTCGCTTTCCCGGGGAAGCTTTCTCGCGGTGTACGTGCATTTTGGATAGTTCGTGCACCCGTAAAACATACCCCTGGCGGATTTGCGTTCGACGAGCTCTCCGCCGCAACCTTCAACCGGACACTTCACGCCCGTTGTTATGGGCCTGGCGTTCTTACACGCCGGGAAACCCGAACAGCTCAGGAAGCGTCCGTGGCGGCCCCATTTGATGACCATCGGCCTCCCGCACTTCTCGCATATTTCGTCGGTCTCTATGACCTGGCGCTTGATGCTGCTCATCCGCTCCTTTGCCTCTTCAAGCGTCTTTGAAAAAGGATCATAGAAATCTTTCAGCACGGCTACCCACTCCACCTTCGCGTCCTCGATCCCGTCCAGCTCGTCCTCCATCCTCGCCGTGAACTCGTTGTCGACTATGCCGGGGAAATTCTCGACGAGGACCTTGTTGACCAGTTCCCCCAGGTCCGTGGGCTCGAGGGTCCTGGCGACGCGTTTAATGTAGTTCCGGCTTATGATCGTCCGGATGATCGGTGCGTACGTCGAAGGCCGGCCTATGCCTTTTTCCTCCAGGACCTTTACTAAAGAGGCGTCTGTATAGCGCGGAGGAGGTTTGGTAAAATGCTGCTCGGGGATTATTTCCACCGGGTCCACCTCTTCCCCGCTCTCAAGGGGCGGTATCCGGGCTATCTCTTCCCCGCTTTCAACGCCGGCGCCATAAACGCGCAGGAACCCGTCAAAAACAAGCTGGCCGCCGCCCGCCCGGAACCTGTAGTCACCGGCGTCGATATTGACCGCCAGAACCGAATATAAGGCGTTCACCATCTGGCTGGAAACAAACCTTTTCCATATCAGCTCGTACAGCTTAAGTTCGTCGGGCCCGAGGTAACGGGCAACCACCTCCGGGGGGCGAAGCGGAAGGGTAGGCCTTATCGCTTCATGCGCCTCCTGGGCGCGTTTTCTCGACCTGTACGGCACCGGCTTCGGGGGGCAGTACTTTTCCCCGTATTTTTCGAGGATATGCTGACGGACATCGCGGAGGGCATCGTCCGATGTGCGGACGGAATCCGTGCGCATGTACGTGATCAGCCCCACGCTCCCTTCCTCGCCGAGCTCCACGCCCTCGTAAAGGCTCTGCGCTATTCTCATGGTCTTGGCGGCAGAGAAATTCAGCTTGTTGAACGCGTCCTGCTGCAACACCGATGTGATGTAGGGCGCGCGCGGGTGGCTCTTCCTCTCTTTGCGGCTGATATCGCCGACAATGAATTTTTCCTCTTTCAGCCGGCCGACTATTTTCTCGACGCTCTCCTTGTCGGGGATATGGATCTTCTCCCCTTTATATTTCATCAGCCTGGCGCCAAAGGTATCCGTCCACTCCTCGCCGGGCGGGACACCGCCCCTTTTCTTAAGGACGGCCTCAACGCTCCAGTATTCCCGGGGCTTGAACTTCCTTATCTCTTCTTCCCTTTCGACTATCAGCTTGACCGCCACGGACTGGACCCTGCCGGCGCTCAGGCCCCTTGTGATCTTTTTCCACAAAAGGGGGCTGATGGAATATCCGACTATCCTGTCCAGGATCCTCCTTGCCTGCTGGGCGTTCACCTTATTCATGTTCACGGGGCCGGGATGTTCAAAGGCTTCCTTCACCGCTTTCTCGGTTATCTCTTCAAAGCTTACCCTGTATATGGCGCTCTTGCCGCCCTCCAGCTGGTTCTTAAGATGCCAGCATATGGCTTCCCCTTCCCTGTCGGGGTCGGCCGCGAGATATATCGCTTCCTTGTCCCTGGCTTCTTTTATAAGGTCGTTCAGATATTTTTTACGGCCTTTCATGACGGCATATTCAGGCTTGAAATCGTGTTCAAAATCAACCCCCATCTTGCTCGCTGGAAGGTCGATAATATGCCCCATGCTGGCGAGGACCTTGTACTTCTTCCCCAGGATCTTGTTTATGGTCTTGGACTTGGCCGGAGACTCAACGATCACCAGGTATTTCGCCACCGAACGGACAGCTTTTGACGTCGCCTTCTTTTTAGCTGGCATGAGCCGCTCCTTTTCGATCCGTATTCACAAGCAAATAGTTCCCCCCGGGCAGCGCCTTCACCAGGCCCTTCATCTCCAGCTTAAGCAAAAGTTCCGGAAGCTTTCCGGGATCTACACCGGCGCGTTCAGAAATGCTGTCGATATGCGCGGGCACTTCCGCGTCCAGCATCTCCAGTATCCCGGACCCTTCCCCGCCCTTATCAAGCGCGCCATGGCGCGCCGGGCCCTCCGCTTCAACGGAAGGCGCGGCGCGCGCTCGCGTGTCGAGCTCTTCGAGTATATCATCCACGCCCGTTACCAGCTTCGCTCCGTTCTGTATAAGCAGGTTAGTGCCGCCGCTTGTGGAGATATCAGCGCGGCCGGGCACCGCGAATACTTCCTTACCCTGCTCAAGAGCCAGGTTCACCGTTATCATGGCGCCGCTTTTTCTGGCGGCTTCCACCACCACGACCCCCATGGACATCCCGCTGATGATCCTGTTCCTCTGGGGAAAATTCCCTCTGAGAGGCAGGGTATCGGAAGAATATTCCGTAAGGACCGCGCCGCTTTCGGATATGGCGCGGGCGAGCTTTTTGGACTCCGGCGGATACACGTGCCTGAAGCCGCTGCCCATGACCGCTATGGTCCGGCCCCTGGCTTTCAAAGCCCCTCTGTGCGCCGCAGAATCTATGCCCCTGGCCATGCCGCTTACAACGGTTATCCCTCTTTCGGCAAGGTCGAACGCGAGGCGCTCCGCCATCTGGAGCCCATACAGCGAACACCTGCGGGACCCGACTATGGCCACGGCATTGGCGTCGCACGGGCGCGGATCTCCCTTGCGGTACAGGACCGGCGGGGGATCGTATATGTTCCTCAGAGATCCCGGATAAGTTTTATCCCCATGGCAGAGGGGGTGTATGCCCTCTTTTTCCATGTAGGCCAGCTCCATTGCGTACTCCCGCGAGTTCCTGATCGTTCTTATTCTGTCGATCCCGTCAAAACGCTTTCCCGCTATCTCGATCATCCGTGAAGAAGACATGCGGAATATCTCTTCCGTCTCGCGCACCGCTCCCAGAAGGGACATGATCTTCCTGGGCCCCAGGCCGGGAATAAGGTTCAGCGCGATGATGTCACGGCATGTCTTGTCCAATGCTACCCGACCTCCCCTTTTCTCACCATATCCAAAAATGCATCGGTGATCTTTGGGTCCAGTTTGTGTCCCTTTTCCTCTTCCATTATCCCGATCGCCTTTTTGACGGAGAAACCCTTTCGATACGGTCGGTCGGCGGTCAACGCTTCGTAGATATCCACCACGCTCAACATCCTGGCTTCCAGGGGTATGGCGTCGCCTTTGACGCCCCCGGGGTAACCGCTCCCGTCATAATTCTCATGGTGATGCGCCATGATGGGTATTATGTCGCGCAGAAAATAAATAAGGTCCACCGCTTCGGATCCCCAATGTGGATGCTTTTTGAACTGGTCAAACTCATCTTTTTTCAGCTTCCCTTTTTTAAACAGGATCCTTTTGTCCACTGCCAGCTTTCCCAGGTCATGAAGAAGGCACGCCGCCTTCAGTATTTCTATTTTCTTCTTGCTGAACCTTAATTTTTCGGCAAGGGGCACGGTGAACGACATCACCCGATAAGCGTGTTTCGCGGTGCCGGGTTCGCTTGCCATGGAAGCGTTAAAAAGCGCCTCGATGACTTCCCGGTGCGCGGCGTTAAACCTTCCGGAGGCGTAAACAAAGCCCCTGACACGGCCTCCGGCGGGGCGCTTTCTTTCCCGCCCGATAAACATGTATAAAAAAGTCCGCTTTTCCTTAAGCGGGATGCCTATCCAGGAAACATATTTTTGCGGGATCCCCGCCACCGAAGCGGGAGCGCCGATCCGGCCGAGAGCCTTCTTCTCTTTCATGCCCTTGAATATCTCCAGGACCGGCCGGCGCTTGAATTCGGGTATGACCATCCCGATCCAGGGCTTCCCGATAATATCTTTTTCCGAAAAACGGAAAAAATCGAGATAGCGCTTATTCGCGAAAACGACGCGGCCCCTTGAGTCCGTGACCATGACGGGAGCGTCGACGTTCTGCAGCAATTTATTGAAAAACAATCCCCGCGGAACAGGGTTTCTACCTGCTTGTTTCCCTTTATTCAGGCTTTTCTTTTTCTGTTCCATGTATGATCCCCATTATCCGTTCCACTACGGCAGCCATATCGAGGTCCGTAGTATCAACATGGAAATCCGCCTTCTCATAGAAAGGGCGGCGGTAATCCAGCAGCTCTTTGATCCGCTTCATGCTGTCGTCAACATTAAGAAGCGGCCTGTGCCCGTGTTTCTCCGTCCGCTCGTAGATCGTCCGGGGGTCGGCCCAGAGACAGATCATTATACCGCTTTTTTTGAGGTTCTCGACGTTCTCGCTGTCCAGGACGGCCCCGCCGCCCGCGTCTATGACCTGGTCCGTCCTTTCGCTTACTTCTTTTATGACTTCTTTCTCGACCCTCCTAAAATACGGCTCACCATCACTCCGGAATATGTCTTTAATAGGCCTTTTTTCGCGCGCCTCTATCAGCTCATCGGTGCTGACATACGCCTTCCCCGTACCCCCGGCAAGGGCCTTCGCGACCGCGGTCTTTCCGGTGCCCATGAATCCTACGAGTATTATGTTCTTCATGGCAACTTCTTACATCGCCTTTAGGTGCTCCATGTACGCGTCGTAGTTCCTGCGGATCTCGGTGATGGAATCGCTGCCGAACTTTTCCAGAAAAGCCGAGGCTATCTCCAGTGCCACCGTCGATTCGGCTACCACTCCGCAGGCGGCCACTGCCGAGACGTCGGACCGTTCCGTCGCGGCGGAGCTTGCTTCCTTGGTGTCGATGTCAACCGTTTTAAGTGGCGTCCCAAGCGTAGCGATGGGTTTCATGAAGGCCCTGACGACCACTGGCGATCCGTTCGTCACTCCGCCTTCGGTCCCACCGGCATTATTCGATGATCTGACGAAGGCTTTTTTGTCGCTGTCGTATCTTATCTCATCGTGAGTTTCGGAACCTTTCTTCCCGGCGCATTCGATGCCGCTGCCGATAGAAACGGCCTTGACGGCCGGTATGGACATGACCGAACGGGCCAGGGCCCCGTCCAGCTTCCTGTCCCACTGCGCGTAGCTTCCGAGCCCGGGTGGGACGCCGTCGGCTATCACCTCAAAAGACCCCCCGAGCGTGTCCCCGGCCTCCGCGGCCTTGTCTATTTCGGCCCGCATGCGTTCGGCCGCTTCCCTGTCAACGCACCTGAGGTCGGACGCCTCCGAAAGGCGCTGCAATTCATCAAACGAAAGACCCTCCGTTCGCGCTCGGGCGGCGCCGATCATGGTGACATGGCTCAATATCCTCATGCCGAACTCTTTCAGTATGAGTTTGGCCACCGCCCCCACGGCCACCCGGGAGGCCGTCTCTCGCGCGCTTGCCCTTTCGAGGACGTCCCTCGCGTCTCTAAGGCCGTATTTCTGGATGCCGGCCAGGTCCGCGTGCCCGGGCCTGGGGCATTTCACATCGGGGAGTTCATCGATCTTGTAGTCCTTGTTGTGTATCACGATGCCGACCGGGCTGCCTATCGTCAACTGCCTCCGGCATCCCGCCATGACATCGGCCCTGTCCTTTTCGATGCTCATCCGCTTGCCTCTGCCGTACCCCACCATCCTGCGGGCCAGTTCTTTGTTGATGAAACTTTCGTCCATCTTCAGTCCCGCCGGCACACCGTCCAGGATAGCCATCAAGCCCTTGCCGTGCGACTCCCCCGCGGTAATGTATCGAAGCATTTTTCCTC
>JAUWWB010000106.1 GCA_030617085.1 Candidatus Omnitrophota bacterium | reverse complement strand
GAACAAGCTGAAGAGGGTTCGGAGGTTGAGGCGGTAGTTAGTTCGCGGTTCGACAAGCTCACCACCCCTTGAACCGTCCCGAGCGAAGTCGAGGGGGAGTTCGGAGTGTCTTGTCTTGAACAAGGGAGCGAATCCCGGTGCAGGCTGTGGGTTGTCGCGCTTTGTCATCCTGAGCGAAGCGAAGGATCTCCGGCGGGGCGACACGTGGGAGAGATCCTTCGCTTCGCTCAGGATGACAGTATGGGGCTCTGAATGGCAGTAACGGGGCGCAGGTGACATGGGGGGCGGAACGAATAACGGCAAAGTTAAAGGAAGATGATGAGGAAGACTTACGGTATTGATGAGCTGAAGAGGAAGGCTGTGAGTATCAGGCGTGATATATTGACTATGCTGGAGAAGGCCGGGAGTGGGCATACGGGGGGGTCGCTGTCGATAGTGGAGATACTGCTTTCCCTGTATTACGGGGGGATGAACATAAGCCCTGAAGAATTTGGCAGGAAAGGCCGCGACAAGTTCGTGCTTTCAAAGGGGCACGGGTGTCCGGCGCTGTATGCCGTTCTGGCGGACCTCGGTTTTTTCCCGAGAGAAGAGCTCTGGACCTTGCGAAAGCTCGGGTCGCGCCTCCAGGGGCACCCGCAGCTGGGGCTGCCGGGCCTGGAGATATCCAGCGGGTCCCTCGGGCAGGGGCTGTCCGTGGCGGTGGGGTTCGCGCTTGCCGACAGGATGGACGGGGTGGATGCCAGGGTGTATTGCCTCATGGGAGACGGGGAGACCAACGAGGGGCAGATCTGGGAAGCGGCCATGACGGCGGCGCACTACAAGCTGGACAAGCTGTGCGGAATAGTCGATTATAACAGGCTGCAGATAGACGGTTTTTGCTGCGAGGTCATGGACCTGGGCGAGTACAAAAACAAATGGGAAGACTTCGGGTGGCACGCCGTTGAAGTGGACGGCCATGATCTTGAACAGTTGAAGGGGGCCTTTGACGAGCTCCGGACGGTGAAGGGCAGGCCGCAGGTCGTTATAGCCCATACGGTAAAAGGGAAAGGCGTATCCTTTATTGAGAACAGGGTCGAGTGGCACGGCGTCGCGCCAAAAAAGGAAGAGCTGGAAAAAGCGTTGGCGGAGCTGGATGAGCAGGAGAAACAGTTGGGGTGATATAGTAGGCGGAGGGTAAGCCATGCAACATATGGATTCCCGCTGGAGTTTACCCCGCACTTGATGCGGGGCGGGAATGACAAGGCGCAGGAAAAACGGTTGCGGTAAAACAGAAGAGGTGTGGCATGTTAAGCAGAAGAATAAAGATGTATATAAGGCAGTACCGGACGCTGATAATAGTCGGCGCGGTGATCGTTGTCTTGCTCATTCTTTCCGTGATAGGGCTGATGTCGCTGGAGTCGTTTTACAGGAAGATGACGCTCGCGACGATGCCGGTGCAGTTCATCATGGCGGGCATCCATGCCGCGATATTCGTGTTCATGTACCTGACCTTCATGCGGGGAGGGTTCGCCAAGCTCGATAAGGCGCCCATCAAGGGAAGGGACGTTTCCATCAAGTGGGATGACGTCATAGGCATGGAAGACGCCAAGCAGGAAGCGTGGGAGGTCGTGCAGCTGATAAAGGACAGGGGTGCGGTGCAGAGAATGGGGGGGAGCGTAGTCAAGGGGCTTCTGATGCTCGGGCCCCCGGGATGCGGGAAGACATATCTGGCCAAGGCGATAGCTACCGAAGCGGACATGCCCTTTATTTCCATGTCCGGAAGCGAGTTCGTGGAAGTATTTGTCGGTGTCGGCGCCTCGCGCGTCCGCAAGCTTTTCAAAAAGGCGAGAGACCTCGCCTACGGGCACGGCAGCTGCATAATCTTCATAGACGAGGTGGACGCTATAGGAAGGACGAGGACGTTCAGTTTCGGGGGCGGGCAAGAGACCAACAGCACGTTGAACCAGCTTCTTGCCGAGATGGACGGCCTTAAGGGCAAGGAGGGCAACATCGTGGTGATAGGCGCCACGAACGCCCTGGAGGAGCATCTCGACCAGGCTCTTCTCAGGCCCGGCCGCTTCGACAGGAAGCTTGTCGTCACTCCCCCGTCACAGGAAGACAGGGAAAAGCTTTTTAAGTTCTATTTGGACAAGGTAAAGGTCGAGCCTGATCTTGACCTTGGCAGGCTGGCGCGGCGGGCCGTCGGCAAGAGCCCGGCGGATATTGCCAACATAGTGAAAGAGTCCGCGCTGATCGCTACAAGGAACAAAAAGACGGTCATAGGCCTCAAGGATATAAGCGAGGCCTTCGAGCGGGTGGACCTCGGCATAAAGTACAGGATCACCGTGACGCCCAGGGAAAAGGAGATGACGGCTTACCACGAGTCCGGGCACGCGATCACGACCTTCCTTAAAGCGCCTTCCAAGACCGTTTTCAAGGCGAGCATTATCCCCAGGAGAGGGTCCCTCGGGGTCGTGTGGACGCCCGAGAGGGAGGAGCTCCATTCCAGGAGCCGCGAGCACCTGATAGCGGAGATCATGATATCCCTGGGGGGCTATGTGGCGGAAAAGGCCAAATTCAATACAACCACGACCGGCGTTGGGGGCGGAGGCACGAGCGATTTCGGTAAGGCCATGGGCATTGCCCACGCCATGGTCTGGAAATACGGCATGGGGGGATCCGGCCTTGTGGGCGACTATTCCGTTATCCCGAAGGAACAGCTTTCGGAGGATATGAGGGTAATGCTTAACAAGGATACGCATAAGATAATGCAGACATGCATGCAGGAGGTGGAGAACACCCTCAGGGATAACGCGGAGCTGTTGGGCAGGTTCGCGAAAGAGCTTCTGGAGCGGGAGGAGCTGGAATACGACGAGATAATAGCCATTTTCAAGGAATACGGATACGAGGAATCCGAATACGGCACCGGCTCGCCCACTGAGGATAAAAGCTGGGATGAAAAGAAATAGGTTCAACATGGCCGTCAAGGCGGTTCTGGCTGCCTGCGCGTCGCTCTCTATCGCCGGGGCGCTTCTCGCCACGGGTGGATGCATGCCGACGTACCCCCGGGAGAAGCTCGCCGATGCCGTAAAGGATGTCTGCAAGATCGAGTACGGCATGGACGTGGACGTTACGCTGATCGGAACGACCATGGGCATATACTATCCCATGAAAGGGCTCCTGGACGCGGGGATGGGGATAAGCGAAGAGGCCTGGGACAATATCAGCAACCTCCTGCTTATCGCTTCGCGGGTGGGCCTGAGCACGGACGCGGACATGATGTTCTACTGCGTCATAGCCCAGGACGCCAGGATGCCGGAACTGCAGGTGGTGATAATAAAATACGTGGATGATGTCAAGCGCGCGATGTACCGCAATATTTCAAGGAGCGAGGCGTTCAAGCGCACGCTGTTCACGATCAACCTCACCCCCCAGGCGAAAAAGGAGCGGTCCATAGAAAAGATCTTCGAAAACCTTGGGGTGGAAGAGTCGATAAGAGAGAAAGTGATGGATGAGTTTTTCAGGAGCCCCCCCACAAAGCTGAGCGACGTCGGTTATTGGAGGGAGAACTTTTACCTGAAGGAAATTGCCATGGAAGAGTTTCTTGCCGCTCAGATCGCCAACAGGGTAAAGATCGGTTTCGGCGCCGACAAGGAGCTGAAGAAGATGTTCGCGTACAAGAGCGCCGAAGGGCTGTTCGGCTCCGATGAGGGGTTAAGGTTTTTCCTTATCAAGTACAAGATCGCCGACATTGCCGGCGCCGGTGAGGTAACCGAGCTTCACAAAAGAAAGATCGGGGAGATCATCCGCGTGGCGAGCAAAGTGGTCGGCGGGTACAAGTTCGAGGATTTCGATGTTCTCCTGCTGGAGGACCAGCTGGAGAACGTCAAGCTTACCGTCAGCGGGCAGGACGTGCGCGATTTCGAGAAAAAGCGATTGTCAGTCGAAGAGATAGTGCGGGCGCCGGCGGGATATTTTTAGGTTTTAGGTTATAGGTTGAAGGAGCTTTTTTATGAATGATAAGGAAGTCAGGAGAGAGGCGACCAGGGACGGGTTTGGGAAAGCGCTGGTGGATCTGGGG
>JAUWWB010000007.1 GCA_030617085.1 Candidatus Omnitrophota bacterium | reverse complement strand
TTTCAGGATGACAGAGGGTTTTTCAGGATGACAGAGGGTTTTTCAGGATGACAGAGGGTTTTTCAGGATGACAGAGGGTTTTTCAGGATGACAGAGGGTTTTGGTTCGGGGTAGCCTAAATCTTGTGTGGTTTCAGGGTTTAAACCTATAACCTAAAACCTAGAAAGAGGAAGCAACCGTGGTGGAATATTCAGAGAAAGTGATGGATCATTTCAAAAATCCCAGGAATGTGGGGGTGATCGAGGATCCCAGTGGGACGGGGAAGGTCGGTAGTCCCGTTTGCGGGGATATCATGGAGCTGCATATAAAGGTCGATGGGGAAGGGGTTATAACCGATGCCAGGTTCAGGACTTTCGGGTGCGGCGCGGCGATAGCGTCAAGTTCCATACTCACCGAGTTGATCAAGGGGAAGACCGTTGAGGAGGTCGCCGGGCTGTCGAACGAGGCGGTGGTAGAGGCCCTGGGCGGATTGCCTGAAGTCAAGGTCCACTGCTCGGTCCTTGCCGGGGAGGCCCTGCGGAAAGCGATTGACAGCTACCATGAAAAAAGGAAGCATATTTAATGATATTGGTGTATAATATTGACAAGTGATATCATGGACAAGAGAGAAGATATTATAGATATCGTAAGGAAGAAAAAAGAGGAAGTCAGAAAGGAGATAATCAGGCGTCTGCGGGACCAGGATGTTTCGCTGAGGGACCAGAGGAGTCTCAAGATACAGCGGGAGCTTCTTGCCAGCGAGGAATTCCGGGACAGCAAGACGGTCATGGCATATGTTTCTTTGCCTACGGAAGTAGGTACTTTCTATTTTATCAAAGAGGCATTGGAACGGGGTAAAAGGGTGGCGGTTCCTTATGTCGAGCCGCGCAATCAAACGATAATAGCGTCCGAGCTTACAGCAATAGATTGCCTGGAGAAAGGCCCTCTCGGTATTTACGAGCCGAAGGACGGGCTCGCCAGGACAGTGCCGTTGAAGGAGATAGATCTCATCGTGATACCTGCCATAGCTTACGACAGGAAAAATATCAGATTAGGCAGAGGAAAGGGATGTTACGACAGGTTCCTCGCGAACGACGATCTATCTTCGGCAAAGACTATCGGACTGGCCTTTCATTTTCAGGTAGTAGGATGCCTGCCCTCGAACCATCATGACATGCCCGTATCGCGGGTTATCACCGATTAGCCATATCAGAAGAGACAGACATCGCTTGCCCCCGGAAGGGGAGCAAGATCCGTACGGACAGGAGCTTGATTTTCCTTAATGTCTGAGCGTCTTCGTTCCGCGGCGTCCTCATCAAAAGGGAGGATAGACATGCTAAACAACATACGACTGAACTATGCGGGTTTCGCGTTTCTGGGTTGCGTTTTTTTCTTTTTTCTTGGATATGTCCTGAGGAAATACACCGCCAGGATGAAGGTGAAACGCGCCGAAGAGAGGGCGAAGACCATAATACAGGATTCAAAAGTCGAGGCGGAACGCCGGAAAAGAGAATCCATGCTTGAAGCCAAGGACCTTTCGCTCAAGATGAGGGCCGAGTTAGAACAGGAATCGAAAGAGCGGAGGAAAGAGATCCTGGCCATGGAAAAACGCCTTCTCCAAAGGGAAGAGAACATCGACAGGAAGGCCGAGCTTATCGAACAGAAACAGAAGGAGATGGCGAACGCCGAGGAACGATTGAAGCGTGGTATCGAGGAAACCGGCCGCCGGAAAGCGGAGCTGGACAGGCTGCTCCAGAAAGAAAAGAAGTGGCTGGAGGAGGTCTCCGGCATGAGCGCCGAGCAGGCCAAAAAGCTGCTGATGAAGAAAATGGAAGAAGAGGCGCGGCGGGACGCGGCGTACACCATCAAGAGGATCCAGGAGGACACCAAAGACAGGGCCGACAAGGAGGCAAGGAAGATCGTGGGCCTGGCGATCCAGAAATGCGCGGTGGACCAGACGGTGGAAATGACCGTGAGCGTGGTGAACCTCCCCTCCGAAGAGATGAAAGGCAGGATCATAGGAAGGGAAGGCAGGAATATTCGCGCCCTGGAGATGGCCACGGGGGTGGATATCATCATAGACGACACGCCGGAGGCCGTGATAATCTCGGGATTTGACAAGTTCCGGCGGGAGATAGCCAGGATCTCGCTGGAGCGGCTGCTTGAAGACGGCAGGATCCACCCCGGGCGCATCGAAGAAGTTGTGGCAAAAGTAAAAAAGGAGATGGAAGCGACGATAAAGGAAGAAGGTGAGAACACGCTCCTGGACCTGGGAATACATGGCGTCCATTCGGAACTCGTGCGTCTTTTCGGCAGGTTGAAATTCCGCACCAGCTACGGCCAGAATGTCCTGCAGCATTCAAGGGAGACCGCGTACCTGATGGCTACGATGGCAGGGGAACTGAGGCTGGATGTTAACCTGGCGAAACGGATCGGGGCGCTTCACGATATCGGCAAGGCGGTCACCCATGAAATGGAAGGGACCCACGCGCAGCTGGGTTCGGACCTTGCCAAAAGGTTCGGTGAGCCGGCTACCGTGATCCACGCCGTCGCCGCCCACCACGGGGACGTGGATGCGAAGACGCTCCTCGCGGTCCTCGCGCAGGCGGCGGATGCAATAAGCGCGAGCCGTCCCGGGGCCAGGCGCGAGACGCTGGAGTTCTATATAAAAAGGCTGGATAATCTGGAAGCCATCGCCAACGAATTCGAAGGAGTGGAGAAGACATACGCCATTCAGGCCGGCCGCGAGATCCGCGTTATAGTCCAGCCTGACAGGATCGATGACGCGAAGGCGGCCGTGATGGCCCATGAGATCAAGCAGAAGATAGAGAACGGCATGCAGTACCCCGGCCAGATCAAGGTCGTCGTGATCCGGGAGACGAGGTCGGTTGAGTATGCTAAATAGGTTTTAGGTGATAGGTGATAGGTTATAGGTGATAGGTGATAGGTTATAGGTTTTAGGTTGGGGCGGCCTTCGGCCGCCAATTTAGAAAAAGCGTAGTCAAAAAGAACCTAAAACCTAGAACCTAGAACCTAAAACCTGGAGAGTAATCCATGAGGATCTTATTTTTAGGTGATATTGTCGGCCGCCCGGGGCGGGAGATTGTCGGGGACAGTCTCTGGAACTTCAGGGCGAAAGAAGGGATCGACGTCGTGATCGCCAACGGCGAGAATGCCGCCGGCGGCAGCGGCCTTACCCCGCGGATATCGGAAGGGCTGTTGAACGATGGGATAGATGTCCTGACTTCCGGCGATCATATCTGGAAGAAAAAGGAGATATACGATGTTCTGGACGCTACCGACAGGATAATACGGCCCGCCAATTATCCCGAAGGCGTTCCGGGAAAAGGGTCAACCGTTGTGGAGATAGAAGGCGCCGGCCGGATAGGCGTTATCAACCTGGTGGGGCGGGTATTCATGGACGCGGTGGACTGCCCCTTCAGGGGTGTTCGCCGGGAGCTGGAAAGGATCAGGCGCGAGGTGCCCATTATCGTAGTGGACATGCATGCCGAAGCCACCAGCGAAAAAGTCGCCATGGGATGGTTCCTGGACGGCGAGGTCAGCGCCGTGGTCGGGACCCATACCCATGTTCAGACGGCGGACGAAAAGGTCCTTCCCCGGGGTACCGCGTACGTCACTGACTGCGGCATGACCGGGCCGTATGATTCGGTGATAGGCCGGAAAAAAGAACTGATCCTGACGAGGTTCCTGACGCATCTGCCTACCCGTTTTGAGATGGCCACCAAAGGCGTGGAAATGCACGGCGTTATCATAGACGTAGACGACAAGACAGGGAAGGCGCGCGCCATCAAAAGGGTCCAGCAAAAGGCGGATCATTAAGAAAGCGGCATGTTAATGGAAGAGATGCTTGTCTATACCGTCAGCGAGCTGACCAGGGAGATCCGGGGCGTGCTGGAGGAAGCCTTCCGTGAAGTGTGGGTCGAGGGGGAGGTCTCCAATTTTACGGTTTCGGCCGCGGGACACACGTACTTCAGCCTTAAAGACGAGAACAGCCTTCTGAACTGCGTGCTGTTCAGGGGCAACGGTTCCCGTCTCGGCTTTGACGTCGAGAACGGGATGCGCGTTCTATGCCGGGGGCGGATCAGTGTTTACAACAAGCGCGGGCAGTACCAGCTGTACGTTGACAGGATCGAGCCCCGCGGGATGGGCGCGCTGCAGCTGGCGTTCGAGCAGCTGAAGAAAAAGCTTTACGCCGAAGGGCTGTTTGACGAGGCGCGCAAAAAGCCGCTGCCGTTCCTGCCGATGTGCGTCGGCGTCGTGACTTCGCCCACGGGCGCGGCCATAAGAGATATCCTGAATGTCGTCCGACGCCGTTTCTCCAACGTCGAGATCCTGATACGCCCTGTCAGGGTACAGGGCGACGAGGCGAAACACGATATCGTCCGGGCTATCGAGGAGCTTAACGAACTTAACCGCCATCTTGTCGAAGGCGGAGAGGAAGGGCACCCCGTAGATGTAATGATCGTCGGGCGTGGCGGGGGCAGCCTGGAAGACCTGTGGCCGTTCAACGAAGAGATGGTGGCGCGCGCGATATACGCTTCGGAGATCCCGGTAATAAGCGCCGTGGGCCATGAGATAGATTATACCATTTCCGATTTCGTGGCGGATTTTCGCGCTCCTACACCTTCGGCGGCCGCGGAACTGGTCATCCCGCTTAAAAGGGACCTTGCGTTTCGCGTGGAAGAATGCCGCAACAGGCTGCGCGCCGCGGCGAAGAAGAAGGTATCTTTGCTGGAGAGAGAGCTCGACCACATCCGGGGCAAGTATGTTCTCCGGTCACCGATGAACGTGTTCCTGCAGATGAGGCAGCAGGTGGACGACATGCTCAAGACGGTCGCGTCCGCCATGACCCATTCGGTGGAACTGAGGCAAAGGGAGCTGCGGGCCGCCTCCGGGAGGCTGCGCGCCTTAAGCCCCCTGGCCGTTCTGGACCGCGGGTACAGTATTACTTTTAAAGCGGGGAAGGTTATCAAGAACGCCGCCGTTCTAAAAAAGGCAGATCGCATACAGACAAGATTCGCCAGCGGCAGCGTCACGAGCATGGTAGAAAAGGTGGAGCAATAGCCGAGGAGGAGACGATGAAGGATATTCCGTTCGAAAAAGCGCTGGAAAAGCTCGAGAAGATCGTAGCGGCGCTTGAGGAGGGAGACCTTTCCCTGGACGATTCGCTCAAGCAATACGAAGAAGGCATAAAGCTCGCCCGCGCGTGCCAGCAGAAACTGGATAAGGCGAAGGCGAAGATAGAGACGCTTATGAAGAAAGACGAGGGCTTGTTTGAGAAGGAGCAGTTTGAGCAAGAAGGGGATTAAGGAACAAAGAATATGAGCGGTATCTTGAAAGACATAGCTTCTCCGGCGGACATAAAAAAGCTCGACATGAAGCAGCTTAAGCAGCTTGCGGGCGAGATCAGGGAGAGGATCATCGACGTGACGTCGAAAAAGGGCGGGCATATCGCGGCGAGCCTGGGTACCGTTGAGCTGGCGATCGCGATGCATTATTGCCTGGAAAGCCCGAAAGACAAGATCGTCTGGGATGTCGGCCACCAGAGCTACGCGCATAAGCTGCTCACCGGCAGGGCCGGGAACTTTGACACCCTGAGGGAGATGGGAGGACTGAGCGGGTTTCCCCGCGCGGAAGAGAGCGAACACGACCCTTTCACCTGCGGGCACTCAGCCACCAGCGTATCTTCCGCACTCGGCCTGGCATCCGCCAGGGACCTGAAGAAAGAGGACCATAAAGTGGTTGCCGTTATCGGCGACGCCTCGCTTGCCACGGGGTTGGCTTTCGAGGGGATGAACCACGCGGGGCACATGCGGTCGAACCTGGTGATCGTCTTAAATGACAACGAACAATTCATCTCCAAACCCGTAGGGGCGATGAGCAAATACCTTAATACCCTCATTGCCAACCCCCTTTACAACAAGGTCAGGGCGGAAGCGGAGAAGATAATAAAAGCCATACCGAAGCTCGGCCCGGGGGCTTATAAGGCGGTCAAGAAGTTCCAGGAAGGGCTGAAAAACCTGCTGGTGCCCGGCATATTGTTCGAGGAGCTGGGGTTTCGGTATTTCGGCCCGATCGACGGGCACGATCTTGGTCAGATGATCTCGATGTTCCGGAAGATCCTGCTCTTGAAAGAGCCGGTATTCATCCACGCTATCACCAAAAAAGGCAAGGGATACAGGTTCGCCGAGGAAGACCCCGCGCGCTTTCACGGCGTGACCTCTTTTGACGTAACCACCGGCAGGATCGATGACGCGGATGAGGGCGATGAAAGATCTTTTACACGGCATTTTTCGGAGAAGATAATAGAGCTGGGCTGCAAAGAACCCCGGGTGGTCGCGATCACGGCCGCCATGCCGGACGGAACCGGACTTCAAGGCTTCGCGAAGAAGTTCCCGGACCGCTTTTTTGACGTCGGGATCACCGAACCTCACGCGGTGACTTTCGCCGCGGGCCTCGCCAGGGGCGGCATGATCCCGGTAGTGGCGATATACTCGACGTTTCTGCAGCGCTCTTACGACCAGCTCATACATGACGTCGCCCTCCAGCGGCTTCCGGTGATCCTGTGCATCGACAGGGCCGGGCTGGCCGGGAAGGACGGCCCGACGCATCACGGCGTTTTTGACATCTCTTATACGAGAAGCCTGCCGGGCTTTATAGTGATGGCCCCGAAAGACGGGGCGGAGCTGAAGCTGATGCTGGAAAAAGCGGTGGAATGGGGCAAGCCGGTCGCGATAAGATATCCCAGAGCGAGCGCCAAACGGATCGTCAGCGCATCTTCCTGCGCTCCTCTTGAGATCGGAAGATCCGAACTGCTCAGAGAAGGAAAAGACCTCACCATCCTGGCAGTGGGGAGCATGGTAAACACGGCGCTGGCCTCGGGCGACGTGCTTTCCAAAAAGGGTATAGAGGCGACGGTGGTGAATGCCAGGTTTATCAGTCCGCTGGATAAGTCGATGCTGGAAGAAATCGCCCGCAGCGGGAAAAAGATCTTCACCATGGAAGAAGGCGTCGCCGACGGAGGGTTCGGCAGCGCCGTGCTGGAGTTTTTTGAGAGGGAAAATATTCACCACGTCAAGGTCAGGCGCCTCGCCCTGCCCGATGAATTTATCGAGCACGGCGCGCGTGAGGAACTCCTGAGGAAATATCACCTCACGCCCGACGAGGTTGCCGCGACGATAGAGGCGGAGCTTTAGAGGGAACATGGCGAAAAAAACGGTAAAGATGAGGATAGACAGCGAAAGGTGCAAAGGATGCGTCCTTTGCGTCGGCGTATGTCCGGTGAAAGCCCTTGAAGTCTCAAGCGAAGTCAACGAGCGCGGAGTGCAGCCCGTCATCCTGAAACACCCCGAAAAATGCACCGGCTGCGGCCTCTGCGCCCTGATGTGCCCGGATTGTGCCATTGAGATCGACGAGGGTGAGGGGGAGGGGTAGTTCGGAGTTCGGAGCTCGGAGTTCGGAGTGATTTTGCTTCCCTTGAATAGGCGGGACATTCCTGTCCCGCGCGAGTAGACAATGAAAACGAAATATTTATCCACAGGAAACGAGGCGTGCGGGGAGGGTGCGGTAAGGGCGGGGTGCCGGTTTTACGCCGGTTATCCGATCACCCCGCAGAACGAGCTTACCGCTTACATGTCCCGCAGGATGGAGGAGGAAAACGGCGTTTTTATCCAGGCGGAGAGCGAACTCGCCGCCATCAGCATGGTCCACGGCGCTTCAGCCGCCGGCGCCCGCGCGATGACGAGCTCCTCGAGCCCCGGGATAAGCCTCAAGCAGGAAGGCATCTCATACATGGCCGGATGCGAACTGCCCGCTGTGATCATCAACGTCATGCGCGGCGGACCCGGTCTCGGAAACATATCACCGGCGCAGAGCGACTACTTTCAGGCGACCAAAGGCGGCGGGCACGGCGATTATCGCCTTCCGGTTCTCGCCCCGGCCAGCGTGCAGGAGATGTTCGATTTTACTTACAAGGCGTTCGAACTGGCGGATAAATACAGGAATCCGGTGATGATCCTCGCCGACGGCATGCTCGGGCAGATGATGGAACCGCTGGAGTTTGATGGAGATATCAAGCCCCCCGCGGAAGTTGAAAAGCCCTGGGCCATGACCGGAGCAAAGGGCCGGGAAGCAAGGAGCGTAAAGAGCTTATTTTTAGGAGACAACGCCCTTGAGAAACACAACGAAAAACTGCAGGAAAAATACCGCCGCATCGTGGAAGCGGAAACAAGATGTGAAACGTACAAGACCGAAGACGCGGAGATGATCCTGGTAGCATACGGAACGGTAAGCCGCACCGCCCGGGCGTGCGTCGACCGCCTGGCGCAAAAAGGCGTGAAAGCCGGACTCATCAGGCCGATAACATTATGGCCTTTCCCGTACGGCGAGATCTCGCGCCTGGCGAAAAAAGGACTTAAGTTTCTTGTGGTAGAGATGAGCGCCGGACAAATGGTAGAAGACGTGCGCCTCGCGGTCCAGGACGATGAAAGAGTCTTCTTCCACGGGAGAACCGGAGGCGGGATTCCGGAGAAAGAGGCGATTGTCAGTATGGTCGAGAAGGTGGTTTAGGTTTTAGGTGTTAGGTTATAGGTTATAGGGGTGGAAATGGCGAAGAAGTTTGCTAAGCCGAGATCAATGAAAGATGTCGCGACGCACTATTGTCCTGGGTGCGGGCACGGGCTTATTCACCGGCTGGTGTGCGAAGTCATAGATGAACTGGGCGTGCGTGAGGATACTATTGCCATAGCTCCGGTGGGGTGTGCGGTTCTGGCCTATGATTACTGGGATTTTGATACGATGGAAGCAGCCCACGGGCGGACCCCGGCGGTGGCGACGGCGGTGAAAAGGGTCCACCCCGACAAGCTGGTCTTCACCTATCAGGGCGACGGGGACCTGGCCGCTATCGGGACGGCCGAGATCATTCACACCGGCAGCAGGGGGGAGAACCTCTCCGTCATCTTTGTCAATAACGGCGTCTACGGCATGACCGGAGGCCAGATGGCCCCGACCACGCTTCTCGGCCAGACAACGGCGACGTCACTCTTTACCCGCCGGGCCGAGAAAGAGGGCTTCCCGCTCAAGGTCCTTGAGATGATGGCCGTCCTGCCGGGGGTGGTATATCTGGAGAGGACTTCGGTCCATTCCCCGAAAGAGATATTGAACGCGAAAAGGGCGATAAAGAAGTCTTTTCAGACGCAGCTTGATAAAAAGGGATTTTCAATGGTAGAGATCGTCTCCCCCTGCCCGACATACTGGGGACTGAGCCCGGTAAAGTCGATGGAACGCATAGAGAAGGAAGTCGTCAAGGAGTATCCGCTGGGGGTTGTGAAGGACGTGGGGTTGGTAAGTTCGTAGTTCGTAGTTCGGAGTTCGTGGAAAAATGTAGGGGCAGGCCCCTGTGCCTGCCCTTTGCCTCTGGCCGCGAACCGGTAACAAAAGAAGTGTTAAGATGAAACATGTAAACGAAGCGATCATATGTGCCGGGTTTGGGGGGCAGGGGATCATGACGCTGGGGAAGGTGCTTGTCACCGCGGCCATGGCGCGGGGCTTGCACGTCACAGGGTTTCCGTCATACGGCGCGGAAGTGCGCGGCGGGACGGCGCATACCATGGTCCGGATAAGTTCGCAGCCGGTCGCCGGCCCCATAGTTACGCTCGCGGATACGGCCATCATAATGAACGGACCGTCGCTTGAAAAGTTTGAAAACGCCGTGGTGCCGGGCGGGCTGCTCATATTGAACACGTCAATAGTAAGACGTAAAGCCGCGCGGGATGATATTTACGTCTCCGAGGCCCCGCTGACCGAAGAGGCCATCAAGCTGGGAAACGTCCGCGTCGCCAACATGATAGCGGCCGGCATCTTCGCCGCGAAAAAAGAAATTGTCAGCAAGGAAGACCTGATCCACGCGATGAAAAAAATAGCCGCGGGCCGTGAGGATCTGATACCGGTGAACGTCAGGGCGGTGGAGAAGGGGATGGAGATCGCTGGGAAGGATCAAGAGGGACTGGGGACTAGGGACTGGGGAATAGGGACTGGGGACTAGGAACTGGGGGGAGCATTGCTGGTCATGGGGGCAAAGTCTTACAAAGATTTAAGGGTGTGGCAGAAATCCATGGACTTAGTAGTGGAGTTGTATAGAGCAACAGATACATTACCTTCGACCGAGGGATATGGATTAACAGCACAAATACGAAGGGCTGCGGTTTCCATCCCGTCCAACATTGCAGAGGGTAACGCCAAAGGGACGCGAAAAGAATATCGGCGATACATTCTCAATGCCTTCGGTTCAGGAGCAGAGTTAGAAACACAACTAGAAATAGTAAAGAGGCTTCCTTTTGGAAAGGCTGTTTTTTTTGAAAAAGCAGAGAATTTATTGCGAGAAATAATGAGAATGTTAAACAGGCTTGCCGCGGCATTAAAACGAAACGACCAGTCCCCAATCCCCAGTCCCTAGTCCCTGCAAAGCCTCGAAGGAGAAAAAATGATAAAAGTACGTTTTGCCCCAAGCCCAACAGGGGTCTTGCACCTGGGGAGCGCGCGGACCGCGCTGGTGAACTGGCTGTTCGCCAGGCATACCGGTGGGAAATTCCTGCTTCGTATAGAGGACACGGACCGGGTCAGGTCTGATGAGAAGTATCTCCGGGAGATCCTCAGGGACCTTAGATGGATGGGGCTTAACTGGGACGGCGAGCCGATGTACCAGAGCCGGAGGTTTGACGTTTACAGGGAAAAGGCCGAGAAGATCCTCGCCGCCGGCAAGGCGTACACGGAGGGCGATGCGATCATCTTCAAGGTGGAAAAAGGCCGCGCCATCGAGGTCGACGATATCATCCACGGCAAGATAACCTTCAACACAGACGATATCAAAGACCAGGTGATGATCAAGTCAGACGGTTCCCCCGCGTATAACTTCTGCTGCGTCGTGGACGACGCCGAACTTGACATAACCCATATCATCAGGGGCGACGACCATATCCCCAACACTCCCAAGCAGATACTTTTCTGCGAAGCTCTGGGCCACGAGGTGCCCAAATTCGCGCACATGCCGCTCATGATGGGAGCCGACGGAGCCAAGCTGTCCAAAAGGCATGGCGCGGTATCGGTTGACGAATACATGCGCGAGGGCTTTTTGCCGGAAGCGCTGGCCAATTACCTGATGCTTCTTGGCTGGTCTCCGGGCGAAGACCGGGAAATAATTTCGCTGGGCGAGGCCGTGGAGATATTCGAGCTCGAAAAGATGAGCGACGTCCAGGCGCGCTTCGACATACAGAAGCTCAGGTGGATGAACGGCGAATACATCATGGCGAAAAAGGTGGAAGAACTTCTCCCCTTGATCAAGAAGCAGCTGGCTGCCGACGGCGTGAAGGCGGACATTGCGGGGGACGAGATGCTTCTGAAGCTCATAGGCCTTTATCAGGTCCGCATAAAGACGCTGTCGGAGTTTTTCGGCCTGACCGATTGCTTCTTCAAAGACGACTATCCCGTCGACGAGAAGGGCAAGAGAAAATATCTGGAAAGCAAGAAGAACAGGGAATGCCTCAGGGAATTCGCCGGCCGGCTCGAGGGCCGCGATGACTTTTCCCACGAGAGAATAGAAGAGGCCTGCCGCGCCATGGCTGAAGAAAAAGGCCTCAAGGCAGGCGAGATCATACACCCCACCCGCATGGCGATAAGCGGGAAGATGAAGGGCGCCGGCCTCTTTGAGATGATGGAGGTCCTGGGGAAGGAAAAAACGCTGGAGCGCATGCGCGAAGCGGTTGGATAAAAATGGAGACATCGAAAAAAACATCGAACTTTATCACGGAGATCATAGACGAGGATCTCAAGACGAATAAATACGGCGGGAGGGTGCACACGCGGTTTCCGCCGGAGCCGAACGGGTATCTGCATATAGGGCACGCCAAGTCCATATGCCTGAATTTCGGGATAGCGCGGGACTATGAGGGTCTCTGCAACCTCCGGATGGACGATACGAATCCCACCAGGGAAGAGATGGAATATGTGAGGTCCATCATGGAGGACGTAAAATGGCTGGGGTTCGACTGGGGCGACCGGCTGTACTATGCCTCCGATTATTTTGAACGGCTTTATGAGTACGCGGTGCAACTCATTAAAAAGGGCAAGGCGTATGTATGCGACCTTAACGCCGACCAGATAAGGGAATATCGCGGCACTTTGACCGAGCCCGGGAAGGAAAGTCCGTACCGGGACAGGTCTATCGAAGAAAACCTGGACCTCTTCGAACGGATGAGGGGCGGCGAGTTCGAGGACGGCTCGCGCGTACTGCGCGGCAAGATCGACATGGCCCATCCGAACATGCTGATGCGCGACTCCGTCTTTTACCGCATAATGCGCCAGTCGCATCATCGCACGGGGGATAAGTGGTGCATATACCCGATGTACGATTTCGCGCATTGCATTTCCGATTCGATCGAGGGGATAACCCATTCCATATGCACGCTTGAGTTCGAGAACAACCGCGCGCCGTACGACTGGATACTTGACCAGCTCGGGGCCTATCATCCTCAGCAGATAGAGTTCGCGAGGCTCAACCTGAGCCATACGGTCCTCAGCAAGCGGAAGCTCCTGCGGCTTGTGAAAGAAGGCCGCGTAAGCGGGTGGGACGACCCCCGCATGCCCACGATATCGGGTTTTCGAAGAAGGGGATATACGCCTGAGTCCATAAGAAAGTTTTGTGATGTTATCGGCGTGGCAAAGATGAACAGCATCGTGGACATCGCCCTCCTCGAAAACTGCATACGTGAGGAACTTAACAGGACGGCCCAGCGCGTCATGGCGGTCCTGCGTCCTCTAAAGGTGGTAATAACCAACTACCCGGAAGACACCGAAGAAGAGCTGGAGGCGATCAACAACCCGGAAGACCCGTCCGCGGGAACAAGAAAGGTCCCGTTCTCGCGGGAGATATACATCGAGCGTGACGATTTCCGCGAAGAGCCGCCTAAAAAGTTCTTCCGGCTCGCTCCCGGACGCGAAGTGCGTCTGCGCTACGCCTATTTCATTACCTGCACGGATGTGGTGAAGGACGAGAATGGAGACGTGGTAGAACTGCGCTGCACCTATGATCCCGAAACGCGCGGCGGAGATGCCCCCGACGGGCGCAAGGTGAAGGGGACGCTGCACTGGGTATCGGCGAAACATGCCTGTGAGGCCGAAGTGCGGCTGTGGGACCATCTTTTCACAAAGCGCGACCCCAACGAGACGGAGGAAGGGCAGGACTTCACATCAAACCTTAACCCCGACTCACTTGAGGCCCTTACGTCATGCAAGCTTGAGCCATCCCTGAAGAACGCCCCCCCCGGAAGCCGCTACCAGTTCGAAAGACTCGGCTACTTCTGCGCCGATCCCGTCGATTCCACCCCGGAAAAGCCGGTCTTCAACCGAACCGTATCCTTGCGGGACACATGGGCAAAGATCGAAAAAAAAGGCGAAAAATGAAAAAATCCGGTTCTTTCCTGTTTTGGGTTCAACCCCCTGGCTTGTAGATGCCCCGCATCGTGTTGCGAAGGGGCGCCGGGATGCGGGGTTCATTCATAATCGGGGGGAAGTCCTTGTTCGGAGGGAAAAAATGAAGCGTTTCGTAGTAATAGGCCTGGATCATTTCGGTTATGATATAGCGATTGCTTTGTCCGAACGACGGCATGAGGTGCTGGCTATCGATGAGGACGATAAGAAGATCGAGGATATTAAAGACAACGTGACTCGCGCGATAGCCGTTGATCTTAGGGATGAAAAAACTTTGTCTAAATTTGTAGATAGCACGACCGACGCTGTCATAGTAAGCATGGGAGATGATATATCATCGAGCGTATTAACCGTATCCTATCTTAAAACTCTTGGGATCAATAACATTATAGCGAAAGCCGCGAATAACAATCATGGCAAGATATTAAAATTGGTTGGGGCTACGGATGTTATCTTGCCTGAAAAGGATGTAGCCATTGGGTTGGCCATGAAATTAACCACAAAAAACCTTGTTGAGCACATTCCGCTGGCTGAGGACTACAGTATTGTCGAGATGGCCGTTCCCGATAATTTGGTAGGAAAGACATTGGGTGAACTCAGGCTGCGGGACAAATATGATATCGAGGTAATAGCCGTGAAAAATGTGCTTCTTGATAAATTTCACCTGATACCAAAATCCGACTTCAAGCTGAGTGCCGACAGCGCATTGATAGTTATTGGCAAAAGCTCGGTTACCGAAAACCTAAAGCTGGAAAAATAAAAATAAAATAATTCCCTTTAAAAATCGGCTCCATATAGTATAATTAGTGTGAAGCCTGTCAAACACAACGCTGGGACGTGGTGTAACGGTAACACTACTGGCTCTGGATCAGTCATTCCTGGTTCGAATCCAGGCGTCCCAGCCACCGAACCACGTAGGGTTCGGTGCAAGCATTTTTCCATATCCGGAGTGGTGAGGTGCCCCGCACCCAACGTGGTGCGGGGCAAATTTTTGTTGCCCATGTATTATTATGTCTACGTTCTATTTAGTTTGAAAGACAAGAAATTCTATATCGGCTTTACCAGCGACCTTTCGAAAAGACTGGAAGACCACAATTATGGAGAAGTCTCCAGCACTCGCCCCGGACGACCTCTCAAACTTATCTACTATGAAGCACACCTTTCCAAAGAAGACGCGTTACGAAGAGAACGATACTTTAAGACTACAAAGGGCAGAGCAACAATAAAACAGGTATTGCGGGGAGCTATTAGTCAGGAACAGTAATCGGGGTCAGAGCCTAACAATTAAGGTCTCCTCTCCCGCGTCTTCGGTCATGAGTAACGAGCAGAAAAGATACATAGGAATAGATGTTGCCGGGAGCAAGAGGGATCAGGTGATCGCCGTTTTGAACCGGAAAAACAGGCGGATGACGGTTGAAGATATCAGGTTTAGAAGGATTCGGAAGAGGAAGGACGCCGCGCTTCTGGCGGGGGAGATCTGGAGGGACTACGGGAAGAGAGCGGTCATCGCGATAGATTCGCCCAGGCGCCTGTCCCCCGGGCCTAAATGCGGGAGGCAATGCGAGAGGGAAATAAAGAAAGAAGGCCTCGCGAACCCGCAATGGTCGCCTACCAGAACAGAGATCGGAGAGGCAAGGTATGAATGGATGAGGGTGGGATTTGATCTGTTCAGGGCTTTTGACAGCTATTACGGTCGGAACGTTATAGAAGTCTTCCCCACCGCGTCGTATAAAGTTCTGAAAGATCCCGGCATCCGCGTAGACCTGCCCTTCAGCCACATCACCAAAAAGAACGGCCAGGACGTCCTGGACGCCGTATGCGCGGCAATTACTGCCTACTACTGGGATAATGGAAGCAGCAGGTCTTTCGGGGAAGGCGACAAACACGGAGAAATAATAGTCCCGGGAGAATAAAATAGGATCGGGGTCAGGTCTTGAATTTTGAATTCAGGCAAAATTCAAGACCTGACCCCGCATTTTCAAGATGAATTTCACGCGGTTTATCTTAAATATTTTAGCCCGGAGAGCCAGGGCGTTTGAGAGGGCTACTACCGATCCGGCAAGGTTCCAGAAAAAGGTGCTGTTTGAATGTCTGGCGCGGAACAGGAATACCGAATACGGCAGGAAACATGGGTTTTCGCGCATAAGGTCGGTAGAGGAATACCAGGAAGTCGTCCCCGTCAGCACCTGCGAGAGTCTCAGTCCGTACACGGAGAGGATGGCCGAAGGCGAACTTAACGTCCTTACCGCGGAAAAGCCCGTGTTCTTCGGCCTCACCAGCGGAACCACCAGCAAGCCGAAATTCATCCCGGTTACGAAATGTTCACTGGCAGGAAAAAACGAAGTCACTAACCTCTGGGCGTACTATACAAGCAGGGACCATCCAGGGGTGCTCAAGGGGAAGATACTCGCGGTAGTGAACACCGCGATAAAAGGGTTTACCGGCTCAGGCGTGCCATACGGGTATGAGACGGGGTTCGGGTACAGGAACCTGCCCGGGCCGATAAGGCGGCTGTACGCCGTGCCCTGTCAGGTGTTTGACATCACCGACTACGAGTCGAGGTACTACTGCATATTGAGAATCGCCCTCGAATGCGATATCACCGTCGTAGCTACACCCTCCCCCGGCACCGTTGTTCTGCTATGCAGGAAGATAGAGCAATGGAAAGAGAAGATAATAAATGACATAGAGCACGGCACGCTCGAGAGGAGTCTTAATATACCCGAAGGTATCAGGAAAGAAATAGAGAAAACGTTTAAGCCGAACCCTGAAAGGGCTCATCAGCTGCGGGCGATCCTGAAGGAAAAAGGGGAACTGTTGCCCGGAGAGATCTGGAGGGGTCTGGAACTCATAGAGTGCTGGAAGGGCGGGATGCTGAAGTTGTACCTGAAAGAAATCCGAAAATATTTCGGGGATATCCCCGTAAGGGATTTCGGATATATTTCCACGGAGGCACGGTGTTCGATACCGACCAGCGATGACGGCGCCGAAGGGGTGCTCGCTATCAACACCAACTTCTATGAATTCGTCCCCAGGGAGGACGCGGATAAGAACGATAAAAGGTTTCTTCTGTGTGATCAGCTGGAAGAGGGCAGGGAGTACTTCGTGATAGTGACCACCCCGGGCGGACTATACCGGTACGATATTGATGACATTATCCGTGTCACGGGTTTCTTTGAGAGGACGCCTGTGATAGAGTTTGTTCAAAGGGGGCTTAACTGCACCTCTTTAGCCGGCGAGAAACTGTATGAAGCGCAGGTGAGCGAAGCGGTAAACGAAGCCTCCGAACTGCACGGAGTAGCGCTCGAGTTCTTTACCGTTTCCATTGAGTGGGGGCATCCTCCCCGCTACGTCTTCCTGGTGGAATTTGACGGCGAGGCCTCTCCCGGCAAGAAAAGGGGACTGTTAAGGTCTGTCGAAGAAGGATTGCGCGCGAAAAACGTGATGTACCACGATAAGAGAAACGCGCGCCTCGTGGGAGATCCCGTTCTCAGAATATTGAGAAAGGGGGAATTCGAACGCTACCGCTCAAGGAAGGCCGGAGAAGGCGCCAATGACACCCAGTTCAAACCTCCTGTGCTAACCGCTGATCCGCATTTCCGGGAGGGTTTTGATATTGAGGAAGAGGTAACATAGCGGGGTCAGGTCTTGACATTTAACATTTTTTTGAAATTTCAAGACCTGACCCCACGACCCTTGCGGGCCGTAAAACGGGAAACGCACTATTCCGAC
>JAUWWB010000075.1 GCA_030617085.1 Candidatus Omnitrophota bacterium | reverse complement strand
GACCACCCTGATCGTCCCGGGGGAAAACGATTCGGATGAAGAATTGCGGGGCATCGCGGAGTTCCTGGCGGGGGTGGGCACCGGGGTCCCCTGGCACATCAGCCGCTTCCACCCTGATTACAAATACCTGGATTCCTATCCTACCCCGGTAGAGACCATGGAGAAAGCCATGAAAATAGGGAAGGAAGCCGGGCTGAAATACATTTATCTCGGCAACGTTTACACCCGCGGAGAGACGATCTGCACGGGCTGCGGGAAGGTCCTGATCGAAAGGGCGGGGTTTACGGCGAACGTGTTAAAGGATTTTGGCAAGGGCGGAAAGTGCCGCAAGTGCGGGACTGTTGTGGAGGGGGTTTGGGACCTTGGCTAACGTGAACCTTCGGTTGCTCAGGATGACAAAGGGGGGGCTTTGCGAAAAAAGGGGATGGGGATGAAAAAGGTCTTGATCGTTTTTTTGCTTTTGCTGGTGGTCGCGGCGGGGGTGGTTTACCGGTACCGGTATGAGATCTTTCAGGTTTCGGCGGAATCGATCATCATGAGGAACCTGCCGCCGTATGTCACGGTCAATCGCATTGTCTTTGACCTGGAAAACCGGATCTTAAAGGTGCGGGACCTTGGGATAAGAAACCCCGAAGGGTATTCGAACAAATTTCTGGCGAGAATAGACGAGATCACCTGCCGGTACAGGATGAAAGGCAGGAACATCCTTGACGGGATAGAGGTGACCGAGATCGTCGCCGAGAGGCCCGTTATCCGCATTGAACGTCTGCGGGACGGGCGGATCAACGTCAACGAGATGGGCCGGGTGATGGAGCTGGTCAAACCCGCTGTGATAGAGGAAGAGGAGGCACCGGAAAAGGCGGAGCCGGTGCAGCGGATCAAGCGCTTCGTGGAGAAGATCCCGTTTCGGAGGAGCATATCCGATCTTATCAAGCTTACCGACACGGTCGATATAAAAAGGGGTGAAGTGATCTTTTTGGACAGGGCTGTCTCTCTCGCGCCGCATAGACTGACGTTTGAGAATATAAACGGAAAACTGGTCCTGGGGCTTAGCGATGATTACAGGGAAGTCCTTTCGATAGCGAGCCGGGGCAGGGGTTTTGTGAACGGGGATCCCACGCAGCGGATCGACTGGGTCATTTCGCACGATCCCACGGCGCGGGAACTTACGATGTCAAACAGATATGAAGTAAGGGACGTGGATATCATCCAGTTCAGGCCCTATTACGATGAACATTCCCCAATAATAATTCACAGGGGGAGATTTTCCGGTTCGCTTGTTTTTGACTTTGACCATGGCAATATCGGATCGATGAATACGCTCGTGCTGAAGGGCCTGTGGTTTGAGGTGAAAGAAGGCAGGCGGGGAGCCGCTTCCTGGCAGGCGGCGGTTATCCCGGATGTGATCAGGTACCTGCAGTCAAGGCCCGGTGAGTTGACTTTCGATTTCAAGATAAAGGGGACCATGAAGGAACCCAGGTTCTATCCCGGCCCGCATGTCAAGAGAGCCATTCAGCGCCTGGCGGTTGAGAAGATCGCCGAAGCGCTTGCCGGGCCCGAAGAAGCGGCAAAAGAGGGCGCCCAACCCGTTAAGACCGATATTGAGAAGGTTGTGGATCTACTGAAAGACCTTTTTTAGTATCCGGGGGATAGAGGATGATGGAACGCAGGGGATGCTGATGTGTTTCGGGTTAAAATTAAGGAGGAAGCATGGTTTTGCTGGTGAAGTTGTTTTCGGTTCTGGTTATCGTCCTGGGATGTGTTTTGATCCTGCGGCCGGGGTTCCTGAGGAAAATGCTCGCGTGGGTAAAGGAAGATAAACACGTTTACATGATCGGGGTGACAAGGGTCATCGTCGGAATACTGCTGGTGATCGCGTCTACCTACTGCCGTATTACCTGGTTCGTCCTTTTTATAGGGGCGCTTTTGACTTTCAGCGGGATCGTGTTAATGATTCTCAGATACGGCGTTCTTGTCCAGCTTATAGAATGGTGGGAAACGAGGCCGGCCAGGTGCGCGTGCTTGCTGGGTGCGGTCACTCTGCTTTTCGGGGTTTTACTCGCGCTTGCGGCGTAGAAAGGGATGGTATGAGACACGGGTCGATGTTCAGGTTTTTGTACCTTTTTTGTATCGCTTTATCGCTATCGCTTTTTCTTTTCACCGGATCAGGTTCCTGCCTGGAGCTGCGGAGTGACGCTTTTGAAGACGGGGGGGATATCCCCGTCCGCTACACCTGCTTGGGAGAGGACGTTTCACCCGGGCTGAACTGGAGCGACGTTCCCGCCGGCACGCAAAGTTTTGTCCTTATCGTGGACGATCCGGACGCGCCTTTCGGGACGTGGGTGCACTGGGTGGCCTACGATATCCCGAAGGATGCCGCCGGTCTGAAAGAGGATGTCCCGAAAAAGTTCATGCTGGATAACGGGACCAGACAGGGCTTTAACAGTTTCCGGAGGATCGGCTACGGGGGGCCGTGCCCTCCACCAGGGCGGCCTCACAGATACGTCTTTAGACTGTATGCCCTTGATACCGTTTTGCGCCTTGGGCCGGGAGCCGGTAAGGGCGCCCTCACGCGGGCCATGCGGGGGCACGTGCTGAACGAAGCCCGGCTTACAGGCCGGTTTGGCAGAAAAAAGGCAAGGCGCCGGTGAAACTATACGGAAAAAACCCCGTGCTCGAACGCATCAGGGCCAATCCGCGGTCCATACGGAAGCTGTACTTGCGGAAGCGGACCGATCTTTCCGAGGTCGTGCGGGAAGCGAAGAAAGCCGGCCTGGGGTTTGAATCGGTCGATGAAGCATGGCTTAAGCGCAGATGCCCGGACGCGCATACCCAGGGAGTCATGGCCGAAGTGGAAGATTTCGAGTATGCCCCTTTTTCAACCGTCCTGAATGAATGCCTGGATAATATTTCCGTCCCTGTCTTCCTGGACGGCGTGACGGATCCCCAGAACCTGGGATCCATCATCCGTAATCTCGCCTGCCTGGGCGGTTTTTCCCTGGTCTTGCCGAAACATGGATCTGCGTATGTAAACGAAACCGTTTTGAGGGTGGCGAGCGGCGGCGAGAATTACCTCAAGATAGCAATGGTCACGAACATCGCCACCGCGGTAAAAAAGGCCAAAGAAAAGGACATCGCGATAGCCGGAGCCATGGTCGAAGGGGGCAAGGATATCCTGAAAACGAACCTCACGTTCCCCCTGGCCGTCGTCATAGGTTCCGAAGGCAAAGGCATACGCCCCGGCATCCAGAAATGCCTCGACTTGAAGGTATCCCTGCCGATGCGAGGAGCGCCCTTGTCGTTCAACGTCGCCGTGGCGGCGTCGCTATTTTGTTACGAGATTAACAGACGGCGGTGGATGGGTGGACGTGGTGACGTGGGATGAAGGATGAGGGATGAAGGGCGAGGGATGAAGGATGAGGGATGAAGGATGAGGGATGAAGGATGAAGGATGAGGGATGAGGGTCGAGGGATGAAGGATAGTAGACGGAAGGCGAGACGGATAAGTAGTGTGAGGGAATTGGAGGTTTATAAACTGGCCTTCGGTACAGCTATGGAAATATTCGAGATTTCAAAGACATTTCCTAAGGAAGAGAAATATTCCTTAATTGACCAGATGAGAAGGTCGTCCAGATCGGTTTGCGCGAATATTGCGGAGTGTTGGAGAAAACGAAAATATAAAGCCGTATTTGTTAATAAGCTATCTGATGCAGCACAGGAAGCTGCTGAAACTCAGACATGGCTAGAGTTCGCCTTGGGGTGTAAGTATATCGATGAAAATACGTTCGAAAAACTGGATAAGAAATACGAACATGTTTACGCAATGCTCGTCAACATGGAGCGAAAGGCAGACACCTTCTGTAAGGCAGAAGAAGATCGTCTCTCTTCCAAGCGAGCAAAGCGAGCGATCATCTCTCTTCCGTCATTAAAGTAGTTTGTTTCTTAGAACCAGGAGGCGCCATGGATGACAGAGTTTTGCTCGATTTCCTCGCCGAGGTGGGGAAGCTGAAGCAGGTTAAGAGGAGCGGGTGGTGGATGGTCGGGATACCTTATGAGGAAAGCGTGGCGGAGCATTGCTTCCGGTGCGCGGCTTTGGGGTACGTCCTGGCCAGGATGGAAGGCGTAGAGCCGTATAAGGTGCTCATGATGACGCTTTTTAACGACCTGCACGAAGCGCGGATAAACGACCTGCATAAGGTCGCTCACAGATACCTGGATGTAAGGGACGCGGAGAAGAAGGCGTTCGCCGAGCAGATAGAGGATCTCGAAAAAGGGATGAAAGAGGAACTGCAAGGCCTGAGAGAAGAATATGACGTCCAGGAAACTCCCGAAGCGCTTATTGCCCGGGACGCGGATATCCTTGAGTGCCTGATACAGGCCAAGGAATACGCGGACCTGGGTTTTCGCAACGCTGAAAAGTTCTTCAAGCAGGCCCCGGAACACCTGCGTACGGAAAGCGCCCGCCGGTTGTGGAAAAGCGCGAAGGGCTGGGACAGTACAACGTGGTGGGAGAAGCTGGGGAAGTTTGAGAGGTGAGGGTTTTTTAGTTCGGAGTTCGGAGTTCGGAGTTCGGAGAAAAATGTAGGGGCAGGCCCCTGTGCCTGCCCTTTACCCTGTGGCGAACAAGGTGGACACGATCAGGTGGGGCAATGGCTGACCCCGCTCTTCGCATTATTATGGAAAAGGCGAGCAAAGCACAGTTGAGGAAAGTCCGTGAGCTCTTGCGGGACAGGCGGGCCCGGGATGAGAGTGGGCTGTTTGTGGCTGAAGGGGCGAAGATCGTCAGGGATATGGTCGGGAAGGGGCATGTTCCGGAGTCGGTAATCGTATCCCGCGATTTTGCCGATGGCAGTGATAACGAAGCTTTCCTGCGTGAGGCGGAAAGCGGGGCGATCTCTGTTTTTGTGGCGGGTAACGCCGAATTTGACAGGATATCCTCGCTTCAGCATTCCCAGGGCATACTGGCCGTCGTTAAAAAGCCGCGTTATCCGGAGCTCCCGGCCGCCAGCGGCAAGGACGCGCTTCTGGTCCTTTGCGACGGCGTGCAAGACCCCGGCAACCTCGG
The DNA here is from genome assembly GCA_030617085.1 of Candidatus Omnitrophota bacterium. Taxonomy (GTDB): domain Bacteria; phylum Omnitrophota; class Gorgyraeia; order Tantalellales; family Tantalellaceae; genus JAUWWB01. Next base: position 585 of record JAUWWB010000075.1, on the reverse strand, counting down.
CGCGATGATCAGGACGTCTGTCGCGTTCGGGATCGATGCCATGCTCCTCACGGGGGAGGCCGTGGACGTTTACAATCCCAAGGTGGTCAGGGCGTCAAGCGGGATGATACTCGACATTCCTATATACGCGTGTGACCCGGCAGAGCTGGATCGCCTCAGGGAAGGAGGGCACCGTCTCCTGGTAAGCCGCCCGCGGGAGGAAGAGAGTGAAGACATCGATAAGATAAGAGAGTTTCCGGGTCCCGTGATCCTTGCTTTCGGCAGCGAGGGGAAAGGGGTGTCGGGCGAGGTCGAGGCGAAAGCGGACGGATCTTTCCATATCCCGATCCGGGAGAAGGCCGAATCGCTCAATGTTACCGCGGCCGCGGCGATATCGTTGTATTTGTTTGCCCGGAGGCGGGGAGGTATCAGGAAGTAAGGAGTAAGGAGTAAGGAGCAGGGAGTCGTTGGGGCGGGAGTGGTAGGAAAAAGTAGCAGGAGGCTTGGTTGTGGAGAAGGTTTGTGTGGTTTATGTTACTGCTTCGGATAAAGACGAGGCGATGAAGATCGGGGAGAAGGTTGTTTCTTCGCGGCTTGCGGCTTGCG
>JAUWWB010000044.1 GCA_030617085.1 Candidatus Omnitrophota bacterium | reverse complement strand
TTGAAGGGCGTCGCCGGGATCATAAAGGATAACTCCAGGGGCAAAGATACGGTGGCGCGCTACGGCGGGGAGGAGTTCTGCGTCGTGATGCCCGGGACAAAACGCGACAACGCCCTCGTGCACGGCGAACGCATACGGAACAAGGTCAAACAGGCAAAGTTTACGGCGCCCAACGGGGAAGCCGTCTCCATTACGATAAGCATAGGCATCGCCTCAACGGAAGACCACGCCCCCGAAAGCCATCTGGACCTTATACACGCGGCCGACACCGCGCTGTACAGATCCAAGCAATCCGGGCGTGACAAAGTAATCGTCTTTGACAAGAAGGCGAACCGCCTTTAGCGTCGAGGGATCTTCCCGGTCCTTATCGGCGTGGTGGAAGCGCGGCACCTCGACGGGTCTCACCTTTACCGCCAATCGCCGATGCCTCCACCGTCTTCGCCGCCACCATCGCCGGGAATACCAACACCACCGGTACAGGCGTCGTCAGCGCTCTCAGGACCAGCGGACCCAGAACCGGCCGCGCCGTACGCGTCCCTGGCTGCTGCGCACTCGACCATGACCGCATCGAGAGCCGTACCGCTATACTCGGGGATGTAACGTGCCCCGGCGGAGACCTCCTCGCCCCCTCTGTCAACGGTTCCGTGGTAATCGTACGCGGCGTTGGCCGAAGCCTCCTCCGCTTCATACCACTCATCTTCATACCACCCCTGCGCGAAAGAGGGAACCGCCCCGAAGGCTAAGCCAAAAGCTATGCAAATTACGAGTAGTATCTTCATTGTTCTCACCTGCCTCTTCCCCCGCGCCCCACCCGGCATTCGTGCAAAACCAAGAAACAAGGGCGCATTTTTGGCTATTTTACCCTTTACAACTAGGCGAGCATATTTCCGGTTTTCCCTCCTCCATACGCTGTCTCTGCTCGCCTATTAAAGTATACATTAGGATTACCAAAAAGAGAAGGGTATATTGCTAACTTTTGTTTGTTTTACGAGTTGGGGAACTGGCTTGTGGGGGGCACACTTTGAGCGAAAATCGATAATCGAAAATGGCAGCCCCAAGGGGATTCGAACCCCTGTCGCCAGAATGAGAATCTGGTGTCCTAGACCGGGCTAGACGATGGGGCCGCGCTAAACTATTCGTTTGACTCCGATAAAAATGTTATCATAACGGGATAATTTTGTCAACCGCGTTTCAATTCTAATATACATTTGACGCTAAGGCCGTTTTATAGTATAATTTTTCACGTTCGAAAAGTATTTGGTCACCCACCCTGTTGCGGGCGTGGCGGAACTGGCAGACGCGTATGGTTCAGGTCCATATGGAGGAAACTCCTTGGGGGTTCGAGTCCCTTCGCCCGCACCACTTTTTCAACCATCCACTATCCACTATCCACTAAGACAGCTTCTTTGTGCGTCACAAGGCGGGCTCCGTTGGTTTCGGCGGCTTTTCTCCATTTGCCGTTCAGCAGGGCGTCCAGTTCCACCGGCGCGTTGCGGTGCCAGGGGGAGTCCTCTAGAAGCCGGGGAGACATCACCGCCGGGTGCAGGGCGAGTTCGGTTACGCCTCCGGGGATGTTCTCCATCATGAAACACAGGATGTCATCGTTTATCCTCCCGGAATGGAAGTGGCCCAGAAAGGCATCGTTGCAGTAAAGGCCCGCCCCGGAAATGGCCTTTTTTGCCCGGGCGGCAAATACCTTCAGGGCGGCATGGCGCGCCAGGTCACGCGCCTTAAACTGTTTTCTGAAAACAGCCGCCCCCTCCAGCGGCAGCCGGATATAAGGCACGCCGAATTCGTTTGCCAGGCGCAGGGTGATCTTCAGGACGGCGGGGATCATGTGGACATGCTCGTGGCTGTCCAGGTGCGTCACTTCGAGACCCTCCGCCCTCACTTTTTTTATCTGGTTCGCGAGTTCCAGATATATCTCGTCCGGGTTCAGCCGCCTTTGGAAATAATGCAGCATGAAACGGCGGTAATTTCTGACAAAAGTCCCTTCACCGGACAAGAGGGACTTTATGGCGGAACGGTTTTGGGTGCACGGGGGGAACTTCCCGGCAAGCGTTAGATGGACCCCGACTTCGGTCTTTCCCAGGCGGCGCAGCATGGAGGCGGCGTCTTGAAAGCGCTTGCCGCATACCATCACGCTCACTCCCGTGATCGCGTTTTCGCGGTAGCACTTTTCCGCGGCTTCGTTCACCGCGTCCGACAGGCCGACGTCATCCACGTTTACGATCAGCTTTTTTTCCGGTTCTTCCTGCATGAGAGGATCTTTACCTTTATCATATCGGCAAACGTGGCACATATAACGGGAAAACGGGCAATATATGATCTGCCGGAGGGCCTGGGTTTAAAGATCAGGGGAAACTGCCGGATGCTGCATCCCTTCCTTTTGGCGTGGAGAAAAAGCTCGACATCTACAAAGGGGCTGCGCGAGACGAATTCAATGTCCTTCGTGACGTCTCTCCTGACTATCTTGTAACCCGAATTTATATCCTTCACGTTAAGCCCAAAAAGCGTCTGCACGATGAAGTTATATACGCCCGAGATGATCTTTCGCTTAACGGTCTCCCCCTTTTTGACCTTGCTGTATCCGGTGACGATATCGGCGCCGGCTATCAGGGGGAAGGATGCCTTGACGTCTTCCACGCTGACCGGCATATCCGAGTCCATGTAGAGGATCACATCTTTTGAGGCCCTTTTGAAACCTTCGGCGAAAGCCCCGCCGAACCTGGTGTTGCTCCGCAGGCGGAACACCTTTATGTTATTATCCTCCTTCGCCAGCTCTTCGGCGATATCGGCGCTTCCGTCGGTCGAGGCATCATCCACGATGACTATCTCATGATCGGCGGCAAGCTCCCCCGCCAGGGACTTGATCTCCCTGACAGTGCCGGTGATATTGTCGCACTCGTTGAACATCGGCAGCACGAACGATACGCTAAAAGCCTCTTCCATAGGTTCTCCGGGGGCTTATTCCTCTCCGAAAGCCTTGTTTGTGATAACGACCTTTTTGCCCGCCCGGAACACCGGCTCCGGGACCTCCGGCCTGTCGCCTTTCAGCTGGTCGTAATGTTTTCGCTTGATTATACCCCACACGCGCTCTTTACGCGAAATAAAATCATTGAGGGCCGGATAAGCGTGGATATCCTCTATATCGGTCCGGCCGGTGTAGAAAGCTATGCCCCGCCGGGTATCCGATTCCCCCCCGACCGCCTCTGTCGGCTTCGACAGCTCTTTCACCTTGTAAGACACGGCTTTGCTGGACTCGAACTCCTCTATCATGGGCAGAACGCGCGTTACCACCGGGACGGATAACAGCATGACGGCGAATACTATCGAAAAGAACGACGAGGCCCTTTTGCCTCTCAGGAACAGCACGAGCGACAAGAGCAGCCCCACGGCAAATGCCGCCCCCGCCAGCATGGTCCCGTTCAGCGCCGGCGCGTATTTATATCTCACAAAAAGGCATATCCCGGGCAGCGCCAGAAAACACACGGCCGTGAAAAGAGAATACGCGAACTTCATGCGTCTTACTGACGGCCCTTCCCCGCTCCCGGCGGAGACGAACCTTTCCCAGAACCTTCCCGCCACAACGGCCAGTACGGGGAAAAGCGGGAAAATATACGTCACCAGCTTCGTCCTGGAAACGGAGAAAAACAGGAAGATCGCCAGAAACCATATAAGCAGGAACGGCCCGCACGCTTTGATCCGGGAAGAAGCTTCGCCGCTCTTGAACATGTCCCACGCCCCGAACAGCAGGAAAAAAGTCCACGGGAAGACCCCCCCGAGCACGATGGGTATGTAGAAAAACGGCGACGTCCCTATCCGGTGTTCCGGCTTCAGGAACCTTACTATGTTGTGGAACCCGAAGAACTCGTTAATAAAGGCGTCGCCGTGGATCCAGGTGACTATAATGTACCAGGGCAGGCTCACCGCCAGAAAGGCCAGGACGCACCATCCCACGGGGATCTCTCGCACCCTTTTCCACTGCCGGCTGAAAAGGATATAAAAGATAACAACAATGCCGGGGATAAAAACGCCTATGGGCCCCTTTGTAAGGACGGCGAGGCCCGCCATGACCGAAGAGGCCAGATAATAGGCCTTCTTCCCGGGCGTCCCTCGAGGTCCCGCGGGATTCCCTTCGGTCACCCATCCCCGGAGAAAAAAGAACAGGCAGTAAAGAATAAATACCGCAAGGACCATGTCCGTGACACAGCCCCGGGACAGGACGACATACTGCACGCAACTGGCGAGAACAAGCCCGGAGAAAAACCCGCAAAGCGGCGAGAAAATAAGTCGACCCAGAAAATATACCCCGATCACCCCCGCGAGGCCGAAGACGGCCGACGGGAACCTCGCGGCGAATTCAGTTACGCCAAAGGCCAGGTAGCTGAGCGCCACCAGCCAGTAATAAAATATCGGCTTCTCGAACTGCGGTTTTCCGAAGATCAAAGGCGTGGTCCATTCGCCGGCATCGACCATCTCCCTGGCCGTCTGGGCATAGAAGGTCTCATCTGGGTCCGTAAGGGCCATGTTCCCCAGCCCGAAAAAAAACAGGAACGCCGAAACCGCCAGCAGGAAAACTATGAAACGAAAATCACGCATCACGCCATGCTCCTGAGCCTTTTGACCCTCTCTTCCACGGGGGGATGCGTCGAAAAAAGGCCGGCGAGGAAATTCCCTGCCAGGGGCCGCACGATGAACAGGTGCGCCGTTTGCGGCGGCGCGTTAAGCTTGCGCGTCCCGGAGGAGCGCGCCAGGTCCTCAAGCGCGCGCGCGAGGCCGTTCGGGTCTTTCGCTATACCCGCTCCCGCGCTGTCGGCGGCATATTCCCGCGACCTGGAAATAGCCATCTGGACCAGGAGCGCCGCCACCGGCGCCAGGATGCTTATGGCAAGAAGACCTACGATATTGCCGGAATCCCTGCGACCCCTGGAAAAGCCGCCTAAAAGAGCCGCCCACCGCGCCATGTACGCGATCATCATTATGGCGCTTGCCAGGGCCGCCGTCACCGTCATGATAAGGGTGTCCCGGTTCCTGATGTGCGCCAGTTCATGGGAGATGACCCCCTTGATCTCGTCCTCGTCAAGAAGGTCCAGGAGTCCCCTTGTAAGGCACAGGGCCCCGTTCTCGGGATCCCTTCCCGTAGCGAAAGCGTTAGGGGCGGCGATCTCCGCCATGTATATCCTCGGCCCTGGTATTCCCGCGTTGGCGCTCAATCCTCCCACCATCTCGTACAGGCGGGGGTATTCATTCCGGGGCAGCTCCTTCGCCTTATACATCTTCAGGACTATCCTGTCGCTGTACCAGTAGCTCACCCCGTTAACGACCATGGCCACCACGAACGCGATCATCACGCCGGTGGCTCCCCCGAGCAGCCTCCCTATCCACATGAGCAAGCCGGCCATAACGGCCAGCAAGAAAGCGGTTTTCATGTAATTCATCAACGTCTCCTTTGTTGCTTCACGTATTGTTATTATGATTATATATAATATCTATTATCGAAGTCAATACGTTTCTTCCCCCGCATGCTTGACTTGTTATTATTCTATATATATACTATATGAAGTGAGCAACGGATATTTTGAGCTTATAAACACGATAACCCCCGGAGAAAAAAGATGTTTGGTTTTCTGAAGAGAAAAAAAGTAAAGCGGTTCGGTGAGATCGCCGTCGGCAAGGGGCTCGCTTCCGAAAAAGATATTGCCGAAGCCCTGAAGATCCAGAAAGAATACGCCGAAAAGCACGCGACCCACAAGGAGATCGGAGCCATCCTGACCGAAAAGGGCCTCCTTACGCCCGATGACGTCAGGACGATCCTGGAAGAGCAGAAGGACCAGAAAAGCACCATGGCGTGGTTTTTCGCCCTTTTCAACCTGAGCCGATGACCATCGGCCGCTCTTCCGCCTTCGGGATTCACAATATGAACCTGTAACAAGAGAGGGAAATATGAAAAAGATATTCGCTCTGCTGACCGTTTTCTGTCTTGTCTTCCCTCGGCTTGCGTTCGCGGGCGCGTGGACCTTGCCCATACACCAATGGTGCATCGAATATTACATGAAGGCCAACTGGGCGAAAAATGATTTCGGCCCGGATAGAGATCTGCGCAGATTTCCCAATCCTTTCCGGCCGCCCAATAATGTCAGAAGCTGGGGATGGTCGATGATCCCGAAAGCCGAGTACGGCGTGAACGACTGGTTCAGCATACTCGGAAGCCTGGAATACAAGGAATCAAAATGGAAGGAATATACGAGGCCCGCAAGCTGGGGGGCTTACAGGAGAAAGAGCCACGGCATCACGGAATTTAACTTCGGGGGCAAGTTAAGGTTTCTGAAAGACCCCGTGGTGTTGAGCGGTCAGCTCAAGGCCTTCATCTACAGCGGGAAAGGCTGTAACGAGGACCCCCAGCTGTCCGACGGCAACAGCGCCCTCGAGCTACGGGGCCTGGTCGGCAAGTCTTTTGATGGCCCGATACCTTTCTACCTTGGAGCCGAAACAGGATACAGGTTCAAGAACAGGAACGTATGTAACGACATCCCATTTTTCATAGAAACAGGCTTCTGGCCCCTGAAATGGTTCCTCATCAAGACCGAAATAGACGGGTACTGGTCGCACGACGGGACCGGAAACCTGGAAAAGGAATACGCGATATGGCGCATAGGGCCCACCATTCAGCTCTACACCTTATACCAGCTTTTGGCCGGACACGAGATAGGCCGGGAGGACATCGGCGGTTTGATAACCAAGAAAGGCAGGTCGTTCAACATAGAGCTCCAGTACGGCAACACTTTCTGGGGAAGAAACTATACAGCCTACCAGGAAGCGGTAGTCAAAGTATCCACCCAATTCTGAAGATCCAAACGACTATCTTCTGACCCTATCCAGCTCCTTTTGCATCTGAACCGTGGCTTCCTTAAGCTGGGCGGCGGGGTCGGCCCCCTTTAGCACGACCATCTGGATAGCGTGGTTCACGAACCTCGTGCTCGCGTCCCATGCCAGGACCGGAGGAGGCCCCTTGGCGTCCCTCGCCTGCTGCTGGAGGACCCTCTTGAACTTCGCGTCCATCGGGAGGTCCTTCCAGGTCTCCATGTTCGGCGGCAGATAAGAGTCTTCCGTCTCCAGAGAAGCTTCATAGATCTTTATCTGGTTTTCGGGACGGAACAGGAACTTGATGAACTCCCATGCCTCTTTCTTCATCCCGGAGCTTGAAAATATGCCCAGTATCCTTCCGCCGATGAAAGCCGTCCTCCTGCCGGACGGCCCTTTGGGAAGCATGGCTATTGCCCACTTATCCTTTATCTCCGGGGCCCCTGCCGTCAGGCTTATTATCTTCCAGTTCCCGGATATCGCCAGCGGATAGTCCCCTGTCCTCAATCCCTGCTCCAGCGGAACCGCTGTCTTCGGTACGCCTTCCTTGTAAAGCCGGGCGAAGAAATCAAGGGCCCGCGCCGCTTCGGGCGTGTCGAGCATGACCTTAGTGTGATCTTCGTTGTAATAGTCCCCGCCTGCCTGCCACAAGAGGGGTGAATAACCTATCCATGTGAGCGACCCCCAGTCGAACACCATGCCCCTATTCTGGGCCTTGAGGTCCCTCAGCGCTTCTATCAGCTCATCCCATGTCTCAGGCGGACTCGGCACGAGGTCGGTCCTGTAATACATGATCTGCTCCGAGAGGTCGAACGGGATGCCGAACACCTTGTCCCCCAGCTGCGTCGACCGCAGAATGCTGGGGAATATTTTCTTCTCGAGCGTCGCTATGTCTTCCGGGAACTCTTTCCGCAGATCTACCATGGCGCCGAGTTCCCCGAACTCCATACCCCAGGTCAGACCCATCGTCCCTATATCGGGAGACACTTCCCCGGCGATCGACGTCAGATACTTGCTGTGGGCATCTCCCCACGAAATAGCCTGGCACAGCACCTTCACCCCGGTCTCTTCCGTGAACTTCTCGCCTAATCGCGTTATTATTTTCGCCTGGCCTTCCGACCCGACAAGCCACATCACAAGCTTATCCCTCTCTTTGACC
>JAUWWB010000086.1 GCA_030617085.1 Candidatus Omnitrophota bacterium | reverse complement strand
GGAATTTATGCGGATAGCAATGTCAGGGAAACGGTTAATATCCATATCCGCGATAAGTGTTTTTTGTTTTCTCTTATTTGGCTGGATGGAGCAGGCACCGGCCGAAAACGCGGGCGAAAAAGAGCCGGAAGCCGGTGCCGCGAAAGAAGCCGACTGGACCGAGGACCTGAACACCAAGATCGATAAGACGATACAGGTGCTTGATGTGGTAAAAGAAGAGCTGAAAGAATACAAAAAGGTCCAAAAGGCCTCGGAAGCGGCGGCCCGGCCGGGCGTGCCTGCGGAAGAGGAGAAAGCCATGGCCGCGTCGCTCCGCGAAAAACTCAGAACAGCCCTGAGGGTATGGAGGAGAGTGAGAGAAGTGGTCAAGGAGGAAACGGAAGCGGCGAGGGAGGAAGAGGCGGTGCGGGAGGAAGCCGAATGGGCGCGGAGCGTGAGCGAGAAGCTCGATGAGACTATCGAAACGATCGCGGTGATCAAGGAAGAACTCGCGGAGATGGGGGAGACGGGGGCCGAGTAAGGGGGTTAGTTCGTAGTTCGTTGTTCGTAGTTCGTAGCGGTTCCGCGATGTCCGGCAGCCGGATAGAAAAGGAGAGGTAGATGCTTTCGAAAGTGCTTGGTGTCATATGGATACTCACTGGCCTCTTATGGGTGGCAAGGCCGGGGATGATCAGGAACAGGCTTAAAAGGAAGATGAGCCGCAAGCTAAAACGCGTGGTCTTCGGTTTTGTATTCGTATTCGGGTTTCTTCTTGTCGGCAGCGTGATGAAAGCACCCGGCCTTCTTGCCAAGGTCATAGGGATAATGGGTATGGTGCTGGCGATAAAAGCGATCATTCTGATCACTTCAAAGACCTCCGAAAAGATCTTTGACTGGTGGGCCGCACGCCCCCTCGGGTTTTTCAGGATAATGGGCGCGCTTATGCTTGTTGTCGGCCTGATGTTGATGTTTGTGTGATAGTTATTGAAGTGGAATCAAAAGGAGGAAAAAATGCCAAGTAAGAAATTGCCGAAAATACTGGAAGAATACTGTATCGGGTGCGGGCACTGCGTCCTGGCCTGTCCGTTCGGCGTGTTGAAGCTTGAGAACGGAAAATCCAAAGTGGTGAAGCCGGAGGCCTGCGACAGCGAAGGAAGATGCATCGCCGCCTGCCCCCAGAAGGCGATCCCGAATCTCGAAGAAATGGAATATTAAGGAGGGTGAGATGGAAAAGAAATGGACGTGTGACGAGGACATTCTTTGCGGGGTGAACGAACCGAAGGACAAGGAGAACCTCACGGACCTGGAGAAGAAGCACACCCCGGTGATCGAGGCGCCCGGGGCGGTCAAGAAAGACGAACCGTTCGACGTGACCATCGAGGTCGGGAAATTCCTGGCCCACCCCAACGAGCCGGGCCACTTTATCGAGTGGATCGAACTCTACTGCGGCGACACGTTCCTGGCAAGGGTCTCTCTTTCCGGAGGAGCAAGCCACCCCAAAACTACGATACCGGTGACCCTTTCGCACGCGCACGGCCCGCTGAAAGCCTGGGGAAAATGCAACATCCACGGCCTGTGGGAAGGCATAAAGGACATCACGGTCGAATAAGACGCAGGCCCCTCTTCTTCTGACGACGGGCTTACCCGCCGGCGGCGGGGCAGGGGAATCCATACCGGGGGCGTGCCAACGTGGGTCAAGGGCAGGCACAGGGGCCTGCCCCTACATTTTCATTTTTTTTATTTTGCGTGGGGGTTGTATTTGTCTGGATATCATTTGGTGAGGTATTGGTGGTTTAAGGCCGGACACCCCCGCGTCCGCAATGATGTAATGGCGTAACACGCATCCTACACACGCGCTACATAATACCCAAAAACGAAAAACCTGATGTAGGGGCAGGCCCCTGTGCCTGCCCTCGCTCTACTGTTGCGTTTTTCGCGTAACAACCTTACAATGTAGGTGTTCAGTTGAATTGTCCTCGCTCTACGTTAAAAGATCATTCCTCATCGGAAAACCAAAATGAACATATTTTCCGCAGTCTTTGGAGAACATAAGGAACACCTCAGCGGCGAATTCGAGGGTTTTGAGTCAAGACCGCAGCAGGTCCGGATGGCCAGGGCGGTGCAGGACGCTCTGTTCAATGGGCGGCATCTTATGGTCGAGGCCGGGACGGGGGTGGGTAAGAGCCTGGCGTATCTGGTACCGCTGGCGGAATGGGTTACCGGCGGCGATAAAAGAGTGGTGGTCTCTACATATACGAAGACGCTTCAGCAGCAGCTCGTAAGTAAGGACCTGCCGTTTTTAAGGGATATACTGGGAACGGACCTCCGGTTTGCTTTGTGCCTCGGGTCCCGGAACTATCTTTGCCGGAGGCGGCTGGAGAGAAGCGGCGGGCCGCGGCTTTTTCCCGCGGAGGAAGAGGGGGATGACGTCTCCAGGATACGCGAGTGGGCCGAAGGGACGGCGACGGGACTTCGTTCGGAGCTTGATTTTGCCCCGTCTGAATCCGGATGGGGAAGGGTCTGCCGGGAGAGCGACCTCTGCCTGGGCAAGAAGTGCCCGTTCAGGAAGGAATGCTTTTATTTCAGCGCCCGGGCCGAAGAGCATAAGGCGCAAATTCTGGTTACCAACCACCATCTTTTTTTCGCCAACCTTGCTTCGGGGGGCAGGGTGCTTCCACGCTTTGACTCGGTAGTTTTCGATGAGGCGCATACCCTTGAAGACGTCGCTACCGGATACCTTGGGCTTGAGGTTTCCAATTTTCAGATGAAGTTCTTTCTGGACGCCCTGTTCAACCCGAAGTCGGGCAGGGGCTTTCTGGTCGGATTAAGCGGCGCCTCCGCAATGAAGGTCGAGGACGCGAAAGCGGCGGCGGGTGAGGTAAGGGGCGTCGCGGAGTCATTTTTTTCGGAGGTTTCCTCAAAGGTCGCGAAGGAGGGACGGGTCACACGGATTAGAGAAAGGGTCCCGGTCCCCAACACTCTCGACGAGCCGCTGGAGCGGCTCGAGCGGGCACTTAAGAGCATCCTGATGAACGCGCCGACGGAAGAGGACGAGTTAGAGCTGAAGTCTTTCATATCTCGCGCCGGGGAGTTCAGATCGTGTTTAGACGATATTCTTAACATGCGGATGGATGACTATGTCTACTGGCTGGAGAACGCGAAAAGGACGCGCGGAACAAAACGCTCTCTTTTTGCCTCCCCGGTGGATATATCGTTCGAGTTCAGGAAGAAGGTCCTGACTGAGATAGATACGGTCATAATGACCTCGGCGACGCTTTCCGCCGGTGGGAGCTTTGAATTCGTAAAGAAGCGCCTGGGGGCGGGTGATGATGTCGATGAGATTATCGTGGATTCGCCTTTCGATTACGCGAGGCAGGCTCTCCTTTACCTCCCCGGCGGCCTGCCGGATCCGGGCCTGGGCGCGGAGGCGTTCCAGCTGGCGGCGCTGGAAGAGGTTAAGCGCATCCTTTCGGTGATGAAGGGGAGGACGTTCGTGCTGTTCACCAGCTTCAGAGCCATGAACGGCGCGTATGCGGAGATCAAGCGGCATTTTAAGGGTCTCGTTGTTTTGAAACAGGGGGATGCGCCGCGCTACAGGCTGCTGGAGATGTTCAGGCGTGGCGATAATGCCATCCTTCTCGGGACGAACACCTTCTGGCAGGGTATAGACGTCCCTGGCAAGGACCTCGAATGCGTCATCATAAACAAGCTTCCTTTTGCCGTACCGGACGAGCCGGTCGCCGAGGCAAAGATGGAACTTTTGCACTCACAGGGAAAAAGCCCCTTCCTGCATTACCAGATCCCCCGCGCCGCGATAATGCTGAAGCAGGGCTTCGGCCGCCTCATCCGGACCTCGAGAGATAAAGGCGTGGTGGCCATACTCGACCCGAGGATAAAGACAAAAGGTTACGGCAAACGCTTCCTAAAAACCCTCCCCCCGTGCAACCGTGTCTCGGAACTGGCGGAGGTTGAAAGATTTTTTTTGAATTCCTGACGACGGGCTTACCCGCCAGCGGCGGAAATTAATGGGGTCAGCCCTTGAAATGTGAAAAGGGAGAAACTCGCTAGTCCTTTTCACATTTCAAGGGCTGACCCCATTCTCCCACTGTACGGGGTCCCGCTGTTAGCATTTGAGGCGATGATTGGGTATACTTTTATTTGTAGTCCTTTTGTCCCGTCGCAGGCAGATTCTTTTTAAAATCCAGAGAGAGGTGATCGCGATGATATCTAAAAATGTTCTTGAAGACGTTCTTTTCAAGTATCCCGAGCTTATAGAGCCCGGCCTGACGCCCAGGGCGCGGCACCTGGACCTTTATGGTCTGGAGGTCGATATTTTGTTTGAGGATGAATTTAAAAAGAGGGTGGCGGTGCTGGTCAGGACGGCGCCCATCGAAAAAGAGCACACGGCGGAGGTCGCCTCTTACCGGAACACGGTCCTGTCTTCCGAAGCGCCTGACGTGAGCCTGATGCTGGTTTCCGACAAGGTGCCCCCGCATCTGCAGAGGACCATCGAGCATAATGGCGTCGCGTGGAAGGAGATAACGGCGTTCCAGATAAAGGAATTTCTGAAGAAGAAGAACGACACGGAACTGCTCGGGGCGATCGGGGGATAAAGCTAACGGGGCAGACTTTGATGAGGCTTTGGTGTAAAGTTAACGGGGTCAGCTCTTGAAGTGTGAAATAAGATCGATCTTATTTCACACTTCAAGGGCTGACCCCTAATTGTGCCTTGTGCACCGCTTAAGGGAGGAAACCGCATGGCGAGATACAAGACTTTGATACTGGACGGGAAGACGATCAAAAAGATCGTGACGATGAGGGGGGCGATCCGGGCCATAGAGAAGGGGTTCAGGCTCTACGGCGAGGGGAAGGCGCAGATGCCGCCCAAGGTCTATATTGACCTGTGCGAATGCGGGGGCGATTTCCGCGCGATGCCCGCGTACGTCGAGGGTTTTAAGGCGTGCGGGATAAAGTGGGTGAACGT
>JAUWWB010000052.1 GCA_030617085.1 Candidatus Omnitrophota bacterium | reverse complement strand
TCATGCCCGGAGACAACGTGAAGATAGAGGTAGAGCTGATAATGCCGGTCGCGCTGGAGAAGAACCTGAGGTTCGCGATAAGGGAAGGCGGACACACGGTCGGCGCGGGGGTTATTTCTGAAGTGATAGAGTGATTTGAAAAAGGAAGCAAAACTACAATGGCGAAGAAGACTAAACCGGCTAAAATAAGGTTGCGCTTGAAATCGTTTGACCACAGACTTCTTGACGTGTCGATGAAAGAACTCGTCGAGGTGGTGAAGAAGAGTGGCGCCACGCTTGTGGGGCCGATACCTCTTCCGACCAAACGCGAGATCTACACTGTTCTGAGATCTCCGCACGTTGACAAGAAGTCGCGGGAGCAGTTCGAGCTGAAGACGCACAAGCGGTTGATGGAGATAGTGGACCCCACAGCCAGGACGATAGACGCTCTGCGCAAGCTGGACCTTCCCGCCGGCGTGGACGTTGAGATAAAGTAAGGCAGGCCCCTCGACTTCGCTCGGGACAGGCCGGGCCGCAAAAAACAAGAGGCAACGATGATTCCAGGGATATTGGGAAAGAAAATAGGGATGACCCAGGTTTTTGAGGAAGACGGGACAAGGATACCGGTTACGGTCCTGGAGGTCGGCCCCTGTCTCGTGCAGGGCGTAAAGGCCGCCGATAAGGACGGTTACAGCGCGGTTCAGTTGGGATACGGCGATACGAAGGAAAGACGCCTCAATAAGCCCCAGAGGGTTCATATTAAGGCTAAGGGTCTCAAGCCCAAGAAATTCGTGCGGGAGATCAGATGCTCCGAAACGCCTGCCGTTAAGGTCGGAGACGAGATAACCAGCAGGATCTTCCAGAAAGGCGATTTCCTGGATATTGCCGGGGTGTCAAAAGGTAAGGGGTTCCAGGGAGGGATGAAGCGGCACGGCTGGTCCGGCGGCAGTGCCACGCACGGTTCGATGTCTCACCGTGCTCCCGGCTCGATCGGCGCCAGCGCTTACCCTTCACGCGTTTTCAAGGGCCACGGCATGCCGGGGCAGATGGGGAGCCGGCGGACTACCGTGCAGAATCTGGAGATTATCGACGTCAACCCGGACAATAACACCATCGCGGTAAAGGGGGCGGTCCCGGGCGCCAGCGGCACCTATCTTATTGTCAGATACGCCAGAAAAAAGCCCCTTGCTCCACGGCAGGCGGAAGAGAAAAAAGAAGGTGACATCGAGAGCAGCGAGTGAAATTATTTAAATAAAGAAGGAAGTAAAGAGAAAACATGGGACAGGCTAGCACAAGATTACCGGTTTACGACCTGAACGGCAAGGTTGTCGACAACGTTCAGCTTGACGAGCAATTGTTTGACGGCCGCGTCAATAAGACGCTTTTATACGAAGTGAAGAAGATGTACGAGGCGAACAGCCGGAAGGGCACGGCATCGACGAAGACGAGGGGCGAGGTCTCCGGCGGCGGTAAGAAGCCCTGGAGGCAGAAGGGCACCGGGCGCGCCCGGGTCGGTTCCTCAAGAAACCCCATCTGGAGGCACGGCGGCACGGCTTTTGGCCCGAGGCCTCGCGATTTTGGCTATACGATGCCAAAAAAAGCGGTAAGGAAAGCGTTGCTTTCCAGCCTGAACGCGCGGCTGACGGAGCAGATGATCAAGCCCGTGGTAAAGATCGAGATGAAAGAGCCGAAGACCCGGGATTTCAAGGCCATTCTTGATAACCTGAAAGCGGAGGGAAAGACGCTTGTCGTCATCGATACGATGAATGAAAACGTCAAGCGTTCGTTGCGGAACCTTAAGCGGGTAAGCTTGAAGGAAGGCTGTAATATAAACGCCATGGACGTTTTGTCAAACGAATATCTTGTGATCGAGAAGGACGCGCTTGAAAAATTGGCTGAGAGGTTAAGATGAAGACGTCGCACGACATTATCGAGAATATGATACGGACCGAAAAAGGGACGGATCTGCTTACCCAGAATAAATACCTTTTCAGGGTAAATAAGAGGGCTAACAAGATCGAAGTGAAAAAAGCGGTTGAAGAACTTTACCAGGTCAAAGTGGACGGTGTGCACATCATGAACGTCAAGGGAAAGAAAAGGAGAGTCAGGTTCCGTGAAGGGATGACGCCTTCGTGGAAAAAAGCCATCGTGACTTTGAAGCCGGGAAATAAGATCGAGGTGACATAACATGGGAGTCAGAAAATATAACGCGGTTACGCCGGGACGGCGCTGGGGAACTGTTTCGGCCTTTGACGAGATCACCAGGACGGGGCCGGAGAAGTCCCTGACCAGGCCCCTGCGCAAAAAAGGCGGCCGGAACAATCGCGGGCGGAAAACCGTCAGCGGCCGGGGCGGGGGACATAAAAGGCGCTACCGGCTTATCGATTTCCGGTATACGAAAAAAGGTTTCTCGGGTGTCGTCGAGTCGATAGAATATGATCCCAACCGTTCAGCCCGTATCGCGCTCATCCGTTACGAGGACGGAGAAAAGGCGTACATTATCGCTCCGGCAGGACTTGAAGTAGGCGGCACTGTTCAGTGCGGAGAGGGGGCGAAGATAGAGACAGGGAATTCCATGCCGCTCAGAGACGTTCCCCTTGGGGCAGAGGTCTACTGCATCGAGATGGACCCGGGTCGCGGCGCGAAAATAGCAAGGTCGGCGGGCAACAGCGCCATCGTTGAAGCGAAAGACGGAAAGAACATACACCTGCGCATACCGAGCGGCGAGGTGCGGCTGGTCCGGGAGGAGTGCTACGCTTCGATAGGTAAGGCGGGAAACCCCGATCACGAGAACGTGTCTCTCGGAAAGGCGGGAAGGTCAAGGCACCTTGGACGCCGGCCGAAGAGCAGGGCCGTAGCGAAGAACCCGGTCGATCATCCAATGGGCGGCGGCGAAGGAAAGTCCTCCGGCGGAAGGCATCCCACGACGCCCTGGGGCAAGATCACCAAGGGCTTGAAGACGAGGAAGAAGAACAAGGCGTCTAATAAGAAGATCGTCAGGCGGCGCAAGTGAGCGGGAGTGCGGGAGTTGGGTGATCCCATGGTAATTTATGGTAATTGATAGTAATTCATAGTAATTTGTTGTTAAAAAAGTTAACACGGGAGCAAGATATGTCAAGGTCGGTCAAAAAAGGGCCTTTTGTTGATGAGAGTCTGCTGAAAAAAGTGCAAAGGGTGATACAGAGCGGCAGTAAGAAGCCGATAAAGACGTGGTCCAGGCGATCCGTAGTATTGCCGGAATTCGTCGGACTGACCATTTCGGTGCATAACGGCAAGATTTTTCGTCCGCTGTTCATAACAGAGAACATGGTCGGACATAAGCTGGGTGAATTCGCGCCTACGAGGACGTTCAGAAGCCATGGCGCGGCAACGAAAACCACCGCTGCAAAAACTTGATAAAAGAGGAGAATGGGCAAGATGCTTGCGAAGGCTGAAGCTAAGTATGTAAGGATATCGACGCGCAAAGTCCGGTTAGTGATAGACCTGGTAAAAGGGAAGACGGTTGAAGAGGCGGATTTTATCCTGGACAGCGTCAACAAGAGGGCGTGTGTCCCGGTGAAGAAGGTCCTGGGCTCCGCTTTCGCGAATGCCAACTATGGCAGAAAGGATAAGCTGCTTTCGAAAGAGGTGTATGTTTCCGGGATATTGGCTGATGGCGGTCCGATGCTCAAGCGCTACAGGGCCGCGACGATGGGCCGGGCCACGCCCATCAGGCACAGGACGACTCATATACGCGTCGAGCTTGACAGTGTCACCGCCGAAAAATCCAAACAAAAAGAGGCAGGGAGTAAATAAAATGGGTCAAAAGGTTCATCCAACTAGTTTTCGTCTTGGGGCGATACGCGACTGGAACAGCCGGTGGTATGCCACAAAGGAAGAATTCGCGGAAAAGTTGCTCCAGGATACCAAAATACGGAAGAAGATCGAGAAAGAGATGTCCATGGCGCATGTGTCCCATGTGGACATTGAAAGGGCAAGTAACCGGGTGCGCGTCATTATCTACTCCGGGCGCCCCGGCCTGATCATCGGCCGTAAGGGGGGGCAGATAGAAAAGCTCAAGGAAGACATACAGGACATCATAGGCGACCAGAGCAAGCTTTACATCGATATCAAGGAAGTATCGGATCCAGGCCTGGACGCAAAGATCGTTGCCGACAACATAGCCTACCAGCTGGTAAGAAGGATCGCGTTTCGCCGCGCCATGAAAAAGACCCTCCAGGCGCATAAGGAGGCCGGAGGCAAAGGCATTAAGATCAAATGCTCCGGGCGTCTGGGAGGTGCCGAGATAGCCAGGTCGGAAGAATATAAGTGGGGCAAGATCCCGCTTCAGACGATCCGGGCGGATATAGACTATGGTTTTTCCGAGGCCAGGACCACCTACGGGGTGATCGGGGTAAAGGTGTGGATCTACAAAGGCGAAAAATTCAAAAGAGGCGCCGCGGCTAAGGCAAAAGTAGAAACAAAAGAAACTTAGGAGCAGGATAGATATGGCTTTGATGCCCAAAAGAGTAAAGTTCAGAAAACAGCAGAGAGGGCGGATCAAGGGAAAGAGTCATTCGTCAACACTGAACTTCGGGGAGTATGGCTTGAAAGCTCTTGAAAGCGCGTGGATGTCGGATAAGCAGATAGAGGCGGCCAGGGTGGCCCTCATGCGCGAGACCGGGAGGACCGGCAAGCTCTGGATCCGCGTGTTCCCTGACAAGCCGGTAACAAAGCAGCCCGCTGAAACGCGTATGGGCAAGGGTAAGGGCTCTCCGGTGGGATGGGTCGCTGTTGTGAAAAAAGGGCGGATCATCTTTGAGATGGACGGCGTTCCGCATGATATGGCCAGGGAAGCTTTTCGCCTGTCGGCGCATAAGCTGCCGATGAAGACGAAATTCATATCAAGGGGAGGACGGAGTTGAAGGCAAGCGAGATAAGAAACATGACGGAAGCTGAGGTTGAGCACAAGCTCTTCGCGCTGAAGGAACAGCTTTTCAAGATGCGGGGTGAGATCGTTACCGGTCGGGTGGAGCGGCCGAGCAGGTTTCGGCTGTTGAAACGTGATATAGCCAGATGTCATACAATATTAAAGGAGAAGAAAGGTGAAGGGCGGTAAACCTAATAAGAGGACGATAGTCGGGACGGTTGTCAGTGATAAGATGGACAAGACCGTTACGGTAAAACGGGAAACGCGAAAAAGGCATCCCATTTACAAGAAGTTCGTTAAGGAGCACACGAAGATCAAGGCGCATGACGAGAAGAACGAGGCTTCTGTCGGCGACGTTGTCAGGATAATTGAAACGCGGCCGGTCTCCAGGGATAAGTTCTGGAGGGTCGTTGAGATCCTTGAAAAAGCGCAAAGGGGTTAACGGCGATGATTATAATGGGAAGCATTCTGGATGTCGCTGACAACAGCGGCGCTAAAAAGGCGTCGATGATAGGGGTTATCGGAAGGTCCGGAAAGGCCACGGCTGAAATAGGCGACGTCATCACTTGCAACATTAAGGAATCCACTCCGACCTCTGAGGTGAAGAAGGGCGAAGTAGTCCGGGGCGTGGTAGTCCGTACGGCTTATCCGATATTGCGGGATGACGGAACTGTTCTCAAGTTCGATCACAACGCGGTCGTCGTGATCGACAAGGATGGAAATCCACGCGGAACGCGTGTTTTCGGCCCGGTAGCGCGCGAGCTTCGTAAAAAGAACTTCATGAAGATCGTTTCGCTCGCGCCGGAAGTTATTTAGGGCAGGTTTTAGGTTATAGGTTTTAGGTGTTAGGTTCAAGAAGGAGAGAGGATGCTTCGTATAAAGAAGAATGATACGGTTAAGATACTTGCGGGGAAGGACAGGGGGAAGACGGGCAAGGTCCTGAAAGTCGATCCCGCGAGGGGCAGGGCGATAGTCCAGGGAGTTAACTTTGTAAAAAAGCACGCAAGGCGCACGCGGCAGGACGAACAGGGCGGTATAGTGCAGAGGGAAGCTTCTCTCGATCTTTCAAGCCTTTCGGTCGTCTGCAAGGGCTGCAATCGCCCGACCCGTATCGGCGTCGATATCTTAAAAGACGGAAGCAAGGTCCGCTACTGCAAAAAATGTAGAGGGGTGTTGTGACGCGCATAAGGAAGAGAGATACGCATGGCAAGACTTAAAGAACAATACGAGAACAGTATCGTCCCGGGACTGATGGAAAAGTTCGGGTACACGAACAGGATGGATGTTCCGCGCCTTGAGAAGATCGTGGTCAACGTCGGGATGGGAGAGATGGCAAGTGAGAAAAACCTGATCGAACCCGTCAGGGATGAGCTCGCGGTCATAACGGGACAGAGGCCGGCGCTGACCAGGGCAAAGAAATCGATCTCAAACTTTAAGATACGGAGCGGCGCTCCTGTCGGATATAAGGTGACTTTGCGCAGAGACCGCATGTACACGTTCCTGGACAGGCTGATAAATTTTGTCATACCCAGGATCAGAGATTTTCGAGGCGTGTCAAGGACGGCTTTCGACCAGCAGGGGAATTATACTCTCGGCCTCAAGGAGCAGACGATATTTCCCGAGCTGGAGCTGGATAAGATCCCCACGACACACGGCATGGATATATGTTTCGTGACCACCGCCGGGACAAAACAGGAGGCCATGGGCCTCCTGGAAGGCTTTGGCATGCCGTTCACGAAGAAATAGTTCATAGCTCATAGTTCATAGTTCGTAGTTCGGAGAAAAATGTAGGGGCAGGCCCCCGTGCCTGCCCGCCAGAGGCGGGCGAACCACAAAATAGCACAGAGGGACGATAATGGCAAAAAAGGCGCTTATTGAGAAGTCGAAGAGGGAACCGAAGTTCAGCACGAGGGTTATTACCAGGTGCCAGATCTGCGGTAGGAAAAAGGGGTACATGAAAAGGTTTAAGTTGTGCCGCATCTGTTTCAGGGAGCTGGCGTCACGCGGGGATATTCCGGGCGTGAAGAAGGCTAGCTGGTAGGGGTTAGTTCGGAGTGAGGAGTTCGGAGTTCGGAGCGCGTGGGGGTCGGAAAGGGAGAGATCCTTCGCTTCGCTC
>JAUWWB010000077.1 GCA_030617085.1 Candidatus Omnitrophota bacterium | reverse complement strand
GAAAAGAGGTAATTTCTTTCAAAAGATTTGCGCTGTGGCGAGGTTTGAGCCCAAATGTTGCTAACCCCAAATGTTGCTACGGGCAGCATAAAGTGACTTGATAATATGACGACGGGCTTACCCACCGAAGGCGGGCAGGGCACGACGGCGCAGGCTAAAGCCTGCGGCTACATTTACGTGCGATTTTGCCCATATGGCATACTGGCCGGTTAACTTCCCTGAGCTAAACTCTTACCATTTGTTCTTATGGGGGCACCCCGTAGGTTTAAGAGACATAACAAAATTGCAAACTGTTTGAGGGGGGCAATCGTATAGCTTTTCCAACCAGGTTGGCTGACTCCTTGGGAATTTTGCGCTGTGACGAGGCCTGGCCCCGTTCACTAAATTATTCTGGACACTTTAAACTGCCTATCCACCCATAAGCCACTGATGATCTTCACCGGCAATCCCCATTTGTTAACAAGGTCTACCGCGTTAGCCAGGTGCTGTTCTTGCTCTTTTTGGCTTGCCGGATTTCCGGCGCAATCATGATGCCCGACAACAGCGATGATACGGGAAAGGTGCTTTAGAACGGACATTTCCACCCTTTGTCTTATTGAATCAACCATAGCTTTATTACTGTTGTCTGATAAGATCTTATTAGGTCCGGGCTCAGTGATCATGTCGACAAAATCGGCCTGATAAGTTTCAAGCAAGTAATCAATAACAGGCCGCTGGACCCTCCCATCCATACAATTTATAGCTGTCGCGAATTGTTGTTTCATCCAACTACCTCTCCTGTTGAGACAATCCCCGCTATCCTATCAAATCTTTTGGCTAATTAGCGCTAGCAGCATAGCACAGGGCACTTCGGGGTCAAGTCCGGAGGACATTTTCGTCCAATGTCCAGACCTGACCCCATCTGCCTCCCTGCGTCTTCACGAAAGGAACAGGTTCTTGGTCGCGAAGTTCGGCTCGCTGGTGAGGTTTACCCTGAGTTTGCGTAATCCTGCCTCATCGCCGCTGGTGGGCATGTGGCTGAGGTGCGCCTCGCAGCCCTCAAGGTCCTTTAGTTTCTCCAGTGCGACCTGGGCGGTGGGGTTGCCCGCGGCGCTGATGCTCAGGGCTATGAGGGTTTCCTCGAGGTCAAGGCTGATGTTCTTGCCCCGGGACAGATTTGCCTTAAGGCGGGAGATCGATTCTATTGTCGATGGGGAAAGCAGGTGTATGTTGTCCGGCACGCCCGCGAGGGCCTTGACCGCGTTAAGGATAAGGCTCGAGGAGGCGTGCATCAACGGAGAATTCTTGCCGGTGACGATCCTGCCGTCGGGCAGCTGTATCGCCGCGCCGCAGTATATGCCTTGATTGCCTTTTTTCTCCTGTTCCGCCGCGGCCATCGCCTCCCTGGCAGGGCCCACCACTACCCTGGTTTCAGGCTTCGTTCCAATTTCTTCAACGAAAAGCGCGGCGCGGTCAACGGTCTCTTTGTCAGCAAAGCCCATCGCGTATTCACAGGAGTAACGGAAGTACCTCCTTATGATCTCCTGCCTGGCAGCTTCCCGGACACAGCCGTCGTCCACTATGCCGAACCCTGCCCGGTTCACGCCCATATCGGTAGGTGACCTGTAAACACCGTCTTCCCCCATTATCCGCTCGAGTATCCTTTTCAGGACGGGAAACACTTCTACGTCTCGGTTATAGTTGACGGCCGTCTCGTTATAGGCCTCGAGGTGAAAGGGGTCTATCATGTTGAAGTCCCGGATATCTGCCGTGGCGGCTTCGTAAGCGACGTTTACGGAATGCTTGATCGGTATGTTCCAGATAGGAAACGTCTCGAACTTCGCGTAGCCGGTCCGTACGCCTCTCTTGTGCTCGTGGTAAAGCTGTGAAAGGCTCGTGGCGAGCTTGCCGCTGCCCGGCCCGGGGCCGGTAACCACGATGAGCGGCCTTTCGGTCTCGATGTATTCGTTGGCCCCGTACCCCTTCTCGCTGACTATCAGATCCACGTCGGTCGGATACCCTTTCGTAAAACGGTGGGCGTAAACCCGTATGCCGCGCCGCTCGAGCTTGTTCCTGAAGATCCGGGCCGACGGCTGGCCCTCGAAACGGGTAATGACGACCGCCGCCACTTTAAGTCCCCGGTCTCTCAGCTCGTCGATCATCCTGAGGGCATCCGTGTCATAAGTGATGCCGAAGTCGGCCCTTACCTTCTTCCTTTCGATGTCGCCGGCGTATATGCATAAGATAATCTCCGCATTATCCTTTAATTTCTGCAGGAGCTGTACCTTGACGTCCGGGGCGAACCCGGGCAGCACCCGTGAAGCGTGATAATCGCACACTATCTTCCCCCCGAACTCGAGGTACAGCTTGTCATCGAACTTTTTCACCCTCTCGAGTATGGCCCTGGTCTGCTCCGCCAGGTATTTTTCGTTGTCGAAACCGATCCTCATCGTTCCACCTTTTTCTTTTCAGTTTCGCCGGGCCATGCAGGCCCTACCTGCACGCCTCTTTTTCCTCCTCATAATAATCCTGGAGGGACTTCGGTTCAACCGCTTTTGTTTTTATTTCCCTGATCCCTTCCACGGCCGCGGCAGCCGCGGCGATCGTGGTGATATACGGCACTTTGTGCTGTATGGCCTCCCGGCGGATATAACTGTTGTCATGCTGGCTGTCCCTTCCGACGGGAGTGTTGATGACAAGCTGAATATCTCCGTTCTTGATCGCGTCGGCGATGTTGGGCCTGCCTTCGTGCAGCTTCTTTATCGCGGCCGCGGGTATGCCCTCCCCTTCAAGGAACCGGCATGTTTTTTCGGTGGCGAAAAAGGAGAACCCCAGGCCTCGCAGTTCCCGTGCCACGGGAAGAAGGGCCTGCTTGTCCTTGTCTGCAACAGTAAGCAGGATGTTCCCTTTCACCGGCAGCTTCGTCCCGGCCGCTTCCTCGGCTTTATAATAAGCCAGGCCAAAGCTGTCCGCGATACCCATCACTTCCCCCGTAGCCCTCATTTCGGGGCCGAGGACAGGGTCCACCTCCGGGAACATGTTGAAGGGGAACACCGCTTCCTTGACCCCCACATAAGAAACCTCGCTATGCTTCAGCTCCGGAAAATCTCCGAGCTTCTTGCCGAGCATGAGCAGCGTCGCGATGCGCGCGACGGGCATGCCCATCACCTTGGAAACAAGCGGCACCGTACGGGAAGCTCTGGGATTCGCCTCGAGGATATAGACTTTGTCGTTGCAGATCGCGAACTGGATGTTCATGAGGCCCATCACCTTCAGTTCGCGGGCTATCCTGGCGGTATAATCCTTTATGGTTTCCAGGTGCCTCTGTTCGATAGTCCTGGTAGGGATAACGCACGCCGAATCGCCCGAATGAACCCCCGCGTGCTCGATGTGCTCCATCACCGCCGCGACAAAGGTCTCTTCCCCGTCGCAAAGCGCGTCCACCTCCGCTTCAATGGCGCTTTCCAGAAAGCGGTCGATCAGCATCGGGTACTCGGGGCTTACCTTTATGGCCTCAAGGGCGTATTTTCGAAGCATCTGCTCATCGTATATCACCTCCATCCCCCTTCCGCCGAGAACGAAGGAAGGGCGTACCATCAGCGGATATCCGATCTGCCTGGCGATGCGCAGCGCCTCATCCAGTGACCGCGCGGTCCCGCTTTCCGGCTGGGGTATCCCGAGCTTTATCATCTTATCCCGGAACTTCTCGCGGTCCTCGGCAAAATGTATGCTTTCGGGGCTGGTGCCCAGAATGTTAACGCCGGCATCCTTAAGCTCCTGCGCTATGTTCAGCGGCGTCTGCCCGCCGAACTGGACAATAACGCCCTCCGGCTTCTCCTTCGCATATATAGCGAGGACGTCCTCGACCGTAAGCGGCTCGAAATAGAGCTTGTTCGACGTATCATAATCGGTCGATACCGTCTCGGGGTTACAGTTCACCATTATCGATTCATAGCCTTCATCCCGAAGCGCGAAAGCGGCGTGCACACAGGTATAGTCGAACTCTATACCCTGGCCTATCCGGTTAGGCCCGCTGCCGAGTATCATGATCTTCCTGTTCGGGGATACCGGGACCGTATCTTTCTCGGCGCAGTAGGTCGAATAGTAGTAGGCGGCGTTCTCCACCCCGCTTACCGGGACGGGCTCATACCGCGCGGTCTTCCCGAGGCCGAGCCGCCGCTGCCTGACGTCCTTTTCGCTTACACCGAAGATGCCGGCCAGGTATCTGTCCGCGAACCCCAGCTCCTTGGCCTTCAAAACGTTTTCGTCGGAAAGGCCGCTCCACCCGCGCCTCAGGATCTCTTCTTCAAAGTCTACCAGCTCCTTCATCTCTTTTATGAACGGGCGGCCTATGCCGGTCAACCTGTAAAGGTCCTCTACGGATACCCCCTTGCGCAGCGCTTCATACATGAGGAACACCCGTTCACTGGACGGGGAGGCGAGCTTCTGCTTGAGCTGCTCCGCCGGCAGGGAATTAAAGTCCTTCGCCCGGCCCAGGCCGTAGCGGCCGATCTCAAGCGAGCGTATCGCCTTCTGAAAGCTTTCCTTGAAGTTCTTCCCGATGCTCATCACCTCGCCCACGGCTCGCATCTGAGTCCCTATAACGTCTTTTGCCTGCGGGAACTTCTCAAAAGCCCATCTGGCGAACTTTATGACCACATAGTCACCGCCCGGCGTGTACTTTTCCAGCGTGCCCTCGCGCCAGTAAGGTATCTCGTCCATGGAAAGGCCCGTGGCAAGCTTTGTTGAAATACGGGCTATGGGGAATCCTGTCGCCTTTGATGCCAGGGCGGAAGACCGCGACGTCCGGGGGTTGATCTCGATGACTACCACCCTTCCGTCCGCGGGGTTATGCGCGAACTGTATGTTGGTGCCTCCGGTGACCCCTATCGCGTCGACGATCCTGTAGGAAGCTTCCTGCAGCCTTTTCTGGAGATCTTCGGAAACGGTAAGCATCGGCGCGGAGCAGAAGCTGTCCCCGGTATGCACTCCCATCGGGTCGATGTTCTCTATGAAACATACGGTGATCTTCTGGCCCTTGTGATCCCGGACGACCTCAAGCTCCAGCTCTTCCCAGCCTATAACCGACTCTTCGACGAGCACCTGCTGGACCAGGCTAGCGCTCAGCCCGCGCGCTACGATGGTCCTCAGCTCTTCGACGTTATAAGCTATGCCGCCGCCGGTGCCGCCCATCGTGTACGCGGGCCTGAGCACGACGGGGTATTTCAGCATATCGGCTATGCGTTCGGCTTCTTCGACACTCCGGCATATTTCCGACCGGGCCACTTCCAGCCCGAGCTTGTCCATCGTTTCCTTGAACGCCAGGCGGTCCTCGCCGCGCATGATGGCATCTTCTTTCACCCCGATGATCTCGACCCCGTGCTTTTGAAGGATGCCTTCGGCGGAAAGGCTTGAGGCAAGGTTAAGCCCCGTCTGGCCGCCCAGGTTGGGTAACAGCGCATCCGGTTTTTCCTTTTCAATGATCTTCTCGAGGCTTTCTAGCGTCAGTGCTTCGATATAGGTTTTGTCGGCCATGCCGGGATCGGTCATTATCGTGGCAGGGTTGGAATTTACGAGCACGACCTCGTACCCTTCTTCCCGCAGCGCCTTGCAGGCCT
>JAUWWB010000029.1 GCA_030617085.1 Candidatus Omnitrophota bacterium | reverse complement strand
CAATGAGTTCATAAAGATAGAACTCATAACGGAAAAAGACGGATCGATCCTGACGGCCGCTCCCCTAAGCGGGTATGCCTCATATTCGCAGCTGTATTCGGATATTATTCAGCAGGCGAAAGCTCTTTACCGGTATGACAAAGCGAAAGGCGGCGCGGGTATGGAAAACGACCAGCATCTGCGCCAGCTGGCGAAACGGCTGGTCCAGACAAGGGCAGAACTGATAAAGGCAGAGCTTGATCCGCCAGAGATAGAGAAACAGATCGCGGGACTGATCAAAGGCATAACGGGGATACTGCGGGGCATGGGAGAAAAGGATCTGGCAACGTTGATCGGGGACTTTCTAAAAGAGCAGATAGACCAGCACCGGTGGCATCTGCCGTACGTGAAAAAAGTCGAGTGGGAAAAAGTGGTGGAATATTTTAAGGCGGAAAGCAAGTTTCTTCAGTCGCTGTAACGCGCCTTCAGTCATCAGCGGAGCTTCAGCTCGAAATCTTTGCCGTTCGAGGTGAGCAGGACTTTGTCGGGGAGTATCTTGTTGACGGAAAACCCTTTTATGATGTCGCCTTCGGTGGCCATCTCGCCATTGATCACCGCCCGGGGATGTGCCGGAGAAAACATAATGCCGTTTAAGGCGAGAGGGTTTTTTTTGAGCCCGGGGAAGAAGCTGCGCGTCTTTTTGAACGCGTGTGTCTTGTCGAGCACCTTTGCAGCCGGTTCCGCCACCGCGGGCGTACCGGGCGGGCGGTTTTGAGGCTCAGAAAGCTCGGGCAGCGCCGGTTGCCGGGTGATCGGGGAACGGCTAAGGAGCATCAGAACGCCGGTTGTCCCCCCGAATATGGCAACGCCAAAAACAGCCACGGAGAACAATACCACCGCGGAGCTTTTCCTGCCCCCGGCAAGGATTTTTTCGGAGAGAGGCTTATAAGGAGAATATCTGACAGGGCCTCCGCCGCCGTCCTGCTTTCCGGAGCGCTTTTGCTGCGCCTTTTTTAACGCGTCGGTTATTATGCTCATGTCAGGTTATGTCGAGATCGAATTGTCCTTCCAGTTCCTCTATGCATTTCCGGATAAGATCGTGTTCGATGGAACGTGTCCCGCGGACAAAGCCGAGAAGAAGCGCCTTATCGCAGACAACGTTGATGATGCGGGGCACGCCCCTGGAATACTGATAGATATGGTCGATGGCCCCGGGAGTAAACGTGGTGCCCCCGGCAGGTCCGGCCACGTTCAGGCGGTGTTCTATATACTGTTGCACTTCGTTCCTTTCAAGCGCCCTTATATGAAAGCGGACGCTTATGCGCTGCCGCAGCTGCAACAGTTCGGGTGAATTGAGCTTGTTACGGAGCTGAGGCTGGCCGACAAGCACTATCTGAAGAAGCTTTTCCTTTTCTGTTTCAATGTTGGACAGCAGCCGGACCGCTTCCAGGGTGGAAGAACGGAGGTTCTGAGCTTCGTCGATGATCAATACCGCGTTGTTGCCGCGTGAGAGCTGTTCCAGGAGAAAACGGTTCAGCTGGCGGAGGAACGCCCCCTTGCTGCGGCGCTCCGGAGCTATGCCAAAATCATTCAATATCGCTTCAAGAAGCTGGATTTCCGGAAGGTTAGAGTTTAATATAAAGGAAGTCTTTGTTTTGCTGCCCAGCTGGTTTAGCAGAGCCCTGCAGATGGTGGTCTTGCCGGCGCCGATCTCGCCTGTGATTTCTATAAACCCTTTTCGATGGTTAATGCCGTACAGCAGGTGATCAAGCGCTTCTTTATGGGTATGGCTGAGATAAAGAAAATTAGGGTCGCTTGTAACGTTAAAAGGATTCTCTTTCAGCCCGTAAAATTCGAGGTACATGATAGGGATTGCCCTCCCGCGTTCTTTCTTTGTATTATACGGGTAAAAGATGGTGTGTAAAGGGAAAAACTTGAATTCTTAATAATGCTCAGGTATATTTGAGTTATCATGATGTGGGATGGGGTAGACAGGAGGAGGTTTCCCAGGGCGGTTTGCAGGTGCCGGATACGGGTGTCGACCGACGGCGAAGAAGTGGTGGATACTTTTACCGAGAATATCGGCGCCGGCGGGGTTTGTGTTGTCCTGGACAAGGATTTCGGGCTCTTTGGGAAGGTGTCCCTGGAGATGTTACCCGCCGAAGATGAGAAGCCGATCCTTTGCAAGGGAACTATCGTCTGGGTGGTGAAGCGGCATGGCATGCATAAGACGGAACCGTTAAAATACGATACGGGTATCGAGTTCCTGGATATATCGGAAGAGGACAGGGGACGCGTATCCCGGCTTGTTGAAAAGATAATAAAGGAGATGGAGGCGGAAGCCGCCGGCGAATAAATCGTGAAAACTTGACATCCCAAAAGTCGCGTGATATACTTCAATCGTAAGCATGAATGTTATAATCAGGGAGGAGGTGAAATCATGAAGAAGATGGTAAAAATCATGTTCGTGTGTTGCGTTGTCATAGCTATGGTAGGCATGGCTACTCAGTGTTACGCTCAGGATCCTGCCAAGAAACTCGGCAGAGGTCTCGCCAACATCCTGACCGGCTGGGTAGAGCTTCCTAAGAACATCTATGACACGAGTGTTGAAGAGAACGTGCTTTCCGGCCTTACGATAGGTCTGGCAAAGGGTATCGGCATGACGATCGTCAGAACGGGCGCCGGCGTCTATGAGGCGGTAACGTTCCCGGTCCCGATACCGGAAGACTACGAGCCTGTCCTGGAGCCTGAATTCGTATTCAGCGAATAATTTTGCAGCCATGGGTTGATCGTTTAAGAAGAAAGGGAGCGATTTCATGTCGTTCCCTTTCTCTTTTCAGGTTTTCGCCATCATCTCAATGCCGGTCCGGCAACTAACACTCACGAGTAAAGTGGATATCGTGACACTGGTTTTTTTATAACCCTTACAGGGGGGCAATGGGAGAGAAAAGAAGATACATGCGCTTCAATGTGCTCATGGAAGCGGTATGCCGCACGAGCGACGCGCTGAAAAAGATCACGGTCAACAATTTCAGTAGAGAAGGGTTAGGCATATTGAGCAAGGAGTCATTTCGCGACGGCGAAGACCTTGACATGGAATTGATGATCCCCGGCGATAATGTTCCTGTCCTGCTAAAAGGGGAGGTCGTCTGGATGAGCGGCCCGGCTTCTGACGATTCGGTGAGAAAAGGCGGGGTCAGGCTTAAGAAGATCAACAATGATGACAGGAGCAGGATACTCGAATACATATATCATAAGTGGATAACACCCGCAAGTGCTGAAGTGAAATAACCTGAAATGGAGGAAAAATGAGCTCGAATGAAGAACAGGAAGAGAAGAAGGTAACCGAAGATACCGGCAAGGAAGAAAAACCGGTTGAAGGAAAACAACCGGCCGAGAGCGCTGAGAAGCCCGCGGCGGAAGAGCCGAAGGAAGAGGCCGCCCCGGCCGCCGGGGAAGAGAAGCCCGCCGAAGAAAAAGTGGAAGAAAAACCGAAAGGGCCGGCGAAACAGCCTAAAAGTACAAAACCGCCCAAGCCGACCGAATGCGCGGGTTGCGGCAAGGCCTTAAGAAAAAAACTCTGGTATTACAGGAACGGCTCTTTCTACTGCACAAAAAAATGCTATGAGCGCAAGATCGAAGAGGACCGAAAAAAAGCCGCGGAAGAAAAGAAAAAGTCCGAAGAAGCCTGATCGGTTATCAGTGAGTAGTAAACAGTGAACAGTGAATAGTGAACAGTGAGCAGTAGGTAGTAAGCGGTAATCGAAAACTATTCACTATTCACTGTTTACTATTAACTATTCATCATCCACCATCCACCACCCACTATCCACCATAAACATTAGAGTCATCCATTCTCAAGCAATTTCCCAAAAAAATTTCACTTTTTCAAACCACAATATTGTGTAGAGAGCTTCCACAAGGCAGCTATATGGTGTGGGTTTTTTAAAAAAGTTTAAAATGCCCAGAAGGGGGGTGTTTGACAAAAGCCCTGTTATTGTGTATACTCGCTAGTGGAAGTGGAAGAAAGTGGAGGGAAGTGGAATGTTTTATGGTGAGTTCCTGCATACGCTGGATAAAAAGAGCCGGCTGATCATTCCTTCGCGGTTTCGCGAGGCCATAGGGGAAATGGGCATAGAGAAGCTTTATATCACCCGCGGCCTCGATGAATGTCTTTTCATGTTTTCCGAAAACGAATGGAAGGCGCAGGAAAGCAAGTATAAGGCCATGCCCTTCACAAAAAGGGACGCCAGGAGATTTAACCGCCTGTTCTTTTCCGGCGCCGTCGACGTCATTCCCGACAAGCAGTGGAGGGTATTGATACCCGATTATTTGAGGGAATACGCGAATCTTTCGAAGGACATAATGGTGATCGGCGTTTCCAACCGGATAGAAATATGGGACAAGGATAAGTGGGAAGATTATTATAAATCCTCAAAAGAGGGTTATGAAGAGATCGCCGAAAAGCTGATGGAGTTCTAAAAAAATCAAAAATCAACCCCAAACCCAATGTGGTTTGGGGTTGATATTTGATATTTGATTTTTAATTTTCTAAATGGGGGGTGGGAGATGTACAGACGGTATGCTATCAAGTTCCACAAGACGCAGGTTGAGTTCATTGACTGCGTCAACATGCTGGAAAGGATCAAAAAGGCGAGGGCGCTTCCTTCGGGCGCTTTGCACCTGGGAGTCAAGAGGTGCACCGTCTCCTCATCCGGAGTGGGCGGCGCAGTGCAAGTAACAATAAAGGATTGCGTGTAAGCGTTCTTTTAAATCCGTGTCCAGAGGGAAAGGATCTACTTTTGCATTTTCCGGTTCTTTTGAGGGAGGTTATTGATCATCTCGAACTTGAGGCCGGGGATGTGATCCTGGACGCGA
Source organism: Candidatus Omnitrophota bacterium (assembly GCA_030617085.1). GTDB lineage: Bacteria > Omnitrophota > Gorgyraeia > Tantalellales > Tantalellaceae > JAUWWB01. The sequence goes on along the minus strand of JAUWWB010000029.1, from coordinate 4,441 downwards.
CCCTGGGCGGGGGCGGGCACGCTGTAGAGATCCTTAAGAGAATAGCTCCCGGCGGCCGGCTCATAGCCGTTGACAGGGACCCCGAAGCTATCGAGAGGGGCAGGCGGCGCCTGGGAGATTTTAAGGATGAGGTGATATTCATAAACGACGATTTTCGGAACGCCGACGGGATACTGAAAACAGCCGGGATCGAACGCGTTGACGGTGCGGTATTTGACCTGGGAATATCATCTTTTCAGGTAGATGACCCGAAGAGGGGATTCAGCTTTTTAAGGGACGGGCCGCTGGACATGCGGTTCGACGTTTCCCGGAAGCTGTCAGCAAGAGATGTCGTAAATAAGTTCGGGAAGGAAGAACTTGCCGATATCATAAGGAAATACGGCGAAGAAAGGCACGCGCGGCTCATAGCCGGAGCGATCTGTGCATCCCGGAAGAAAAAGCGGATCGAGACCACCGGCGAGCTGGTGGATATCATACTCAAGGCGGCAGGCGGAAAATATCGAAGACAGAGGATCCACCCGGCCGCGAGGACGTTTCAGGCGCTGAGGATCTTCGTTAACGACGAGCTCGCCGCCGTGGAAGAGGGGGTAAGCAAGACGGTCTTCTACTTGCGGCCGACAGCCAGAATATGCGTCATATCGTTTCAGTCCCTCGAAGACCGGATCGTTAAGAATATCTTCCGCGGCATGGCAAAGTCCGGTGAGGTGACGGTCATAACAAAAAAGCCGCTCTGTCCCGGTAAGGAAGAAGTCCGGGCGAATCCGCGCTCGAGAAGCGCGAAACTGCGCGTAGCGGAGAGATTATCATGAGGTTTTATAAGATCATATTCATGGGGTTCATAGTAACCGTAACGGCGATCGGGTACGTGCATCAGCGCGTCGAGATCGTCAAGACCGGATATATCATCCAGAAGAACAGGAAGTACCTGTCCTGCCTCGTTGACCGCAATACGAACTTAATGTATAATCTATCCAAACTGGAATCTCCCAGGTATCTGCTCGCCTCGCTGAAAGGCGAAGAGATAAAATTCGCAAGTCACAGGACCAGACAGGCAAACATCTTCCAGGTTGCCCACGCCGGTCCCGGCAGCGGCGCCCGAAGCGAGAGCTTAGTCGACAGGTTCCTTGACCTCGTCACCGTGAGCGCCGAAGCCAAGCCCCGCGAATTAAGCACGAATTAACATTAGACACGGATCTATACGGATAACGCGAAGTAGGTATGGGGCATGCCCCATGCTCCCTGCCCCAGCAGCTGTGAGGAGAAATGATAAGGACACGCCAGTATCTTGTTTTTTTCTTTTTGGTATCAATGCTCTTTTTCCTGATCGCCAGACTGTTCTATCTGCAGGTCATCAGCTTTGACAGGTTCTCCGGGATGGCCTTCGAACAGCACAACAGGGTTTTAAAGATAGAGCCGCGCCGCGGGGGCATATTCGACAGCTGCGGCGAACCGCTTGCCATAAACCTGGATGTTCCGAGCATATACTGTGATCCGGGAAGCGTGCAAGATAAAGAGGCCGCCTCCCGTATCCTTTCGGAGAGGCTCCGTCTCGACCGCCGGGGCCTTCTGGAAAAACTTAACAGCGGAAGGGCATTCGCGTGGGTAAAGCGCAAAGCCGACGTCGAAAAGGCACGCGAGATAAAAAACCTGGCCCTGCCCGGCATACATTTCGTGGACGAAAGTAAAAGGAAGTATCCGAACGATGACATGGCCGCGCATGTCATCGGCTTTGCCGGTATCGACAACGAAGGCCTCGAAGGGCTTGAGAGGCTGTTTGACGAAAAGCTCAGGGGCAAGCACGGGTGGAGGCACCTGGTAAGGGACGCGAGGAGAAGGACGGTCCTCTTCAACGACAGGAAATCGATACCTCCGCAAAACGGGCATAACCTTGTCCTGACGCTCGACAGCGTTATACAGTGCGTGGTGGAAGAGGAACTGGAGAAAATGGCGCGGAAGTTTAACGCTTCCGCGGCTTCCGCCGTGGTCATGGACCCGTCTTCCGGCAAGGTCCTGGCCCTGGCGAATTATCCGGATTACGACCTCAATTCCTTCTCCCGGGCGCCCGGGGATCTTATCAAGAACGCGGCCGTCTCCAGCATTTTCGAGCCGGGGAGCGTGTTCAAGATAGTCACCGCCGCCGCGGCTCTTAACGAAGGAGCGGCAGGCCTTGACGACCGGTATTACTGCGAAAACGGTGAATACAGGGCGGGAGGGCGTCTGTTGCATGATTACCACCGGTACGGGGAGCTTTCCTTTCGCGAGATAATAGTCAAATCAAGCAACATAGGCACGGTCAAAGTGGCCCAAAAGCTGGGGAAAGAAACACTTTACGATTACATCAGAAGGTTCGGTTTCGGCGAAAAGACAGGCGTTGACCTTCTCGGGGAGGTAAGAGGCATATGCAGGCCGCCCGGGGCGTGGTCGGCCAGCGATATAACGACCATACCGATAGGGCAGGGCATAGCGGTCACCCCCATCCAGCTGGCATGCGCCGTAAGCGTCATCGCCAACGGCGGGTATCTGATGAAACCGTATGTTGTGGACCGGATAACGACATGGGAAGGCGGGACATACAAAAAATTCAAGCCCGTGGTGAAGCGCAGGGTTTTGAGCGACCAGACCTGTGAGAAGATGAAAGGGGTCTTGCACGAGGCAGTGACCGGCGGCACCGGCAGGCGCGCCGCGTCCGGGATCTACGAGGTGTGCGGGAAGACGGGGACCGCCCAGATGGTCGATCCGGAGGGCGGATATTATCCCGATAAATACAATGCCACTTTTATAGGTTTCGCGCCGATGGAGCGCCCCGCAATAAGCATCGTCGTGACCGCCCGCGATCCGCACCCGGTCCATTTCGGAGGAAGCGTAGCCGCCCCCGCGTTCAAGAACATAGCCGAACGCGTCTTGGAATATCTTGAATCAAATGAGGCACGGGTTAACGCAGATGGTCGCAGATCCAACGCAGATTAACGCAGATCTTTTTGAGCGCGGATATTGCTGGTGGGTTCTTATGGGAAATATTTTGGAAAAATTGCTTGGAACGGCTTCGCTCCACAGGGAAAGGATTAAGACGGATTCCCGGGAAGTGGGGGGCGGTGATATATTTGTGGCCATTAAGGGCGTTGTTCATGATGGGCATGATCATGTTCGGGAAGCGATTGAAAATGGGGCTTCGGTGGTTTTATGTGAGCGGGAGCCGTCAGGGTTATCGGGAGAAGACAGGAAAAAGGTGGTTGTTGCCGGGGATACGCGGGCGGCGCTTGGGGATATTGCCAGGGAAGTTTTCGGGGATCCGTCGAATTCGCTTTCTGTGTACGGCGTTACGGGGACAAACGGGAAGACGACCACTGTATTTCTGATCGACAGCATCCTGAACAATGCCGCCGGGCCCAGCGGATTGGTGAGCACGGTCTTTACCAGGACTTCGGGAAACGCTCTCGAACGCTCATCCATGACCACGCCGGGGGTGATGACGCTGAACCGGCTCTTGTCGGAAATGGTCGAGCGCGGCAAGCGCGCGGCGGTGGTGGAGATGTCCAGTCACGCGCTTGACCAGCAAAGGGTCCGGGGCATAGCCCTGGACAGCGCAGTGTTTACCAACATAACGCCGGAACACCAGGATTACCATAAGGACATGGCGGCGTACCTGAAAGCAAAATCAAGGATCTTCCGGAACCTGAAGCCGGGCGGCACGGGGGTGTTGAACATGGACGATCCGATGGTTGTCAGCCTGGCAAGGGCTATGGCCTTTCCCCGGCTCGTGACCTTCGGGATGGGAAGAGGGGCCGACATAACCGCCCGGGGTGTCCGGTTGTCGGCCGGGGGGACAGAGTTTGATCTCGTCGCGGGAAAGCTTGGTTCGACGCGAGTCCGCACCGGGCTTATCGGTAAGCATAACGTTTACAACATGTTAGCCGCCGCCGCGGCCTTCACCGGCAGCGGATTGAGCTTAGACGCCATAAAGGAAGGCCTGGAGAAAGCCCCGCCTGTACCCGGGCGCCTGGAGCCCGTGCGCTGCGTGGCTCCTTTCAGGGTTTTCGTGGATTACGCGCATACGCCGAACGCGCTGGAGAACGTCCTCGTGTGCCTGCGTTCTTTGTCCCCGGGACGGTTGATCTGTGTCTTTGGCTGCGGAGGCGACCGCGACAGGACAAAAAGGCCCGTCATGGGGTACATCGCCGCCAGGATATGCGACCGCGTGATACTGACAAGCGATAACCCGAGGACGGAAGATCCGGGCCGTATCCTGAGAGAGATCGAAAAGGGAGTGATTAATAAAAATAACTATAGTATAATTCCAGAAAGGCGCCGCGCCATCTGGGAATCGTTGAAAGCCGCCGGTGAAGGAGATATCGTGCTGATCGCCGGAAAGGGGCACGAGGATCACCAGATCATCGGCGACCGGATCACGCCCTTCGATGATAAGGAAGTGGCGCGGGAGGTT
>JAUWWB010000031.1 GCA_030617085.1 Candidatus Omnitrophota bacterium | reverse complement strand
CGATCATCGATCTGTTTCGCAAGGATGAAGGGGCCTTTGTCTCCGGTGAAGACATTTCTAGTGAGATGGGTGTTTCAAGGGCGTGCGTCTGGAAGTCTGTGAAGAAGCTCCGGGAAGTTGGGTATGTCGTCGAGGCCGTTCCACGGCGGGGGTACCGGCTGAGGTCCGTGCCGGACAAGATGTACGCCTACGCGATCACCGGCGGCATGGGCACAGAGGTGTTCGGGAAAAGATCGATCCATCACTATGAGAGCATCGGCTCCACGAACGACCGGGCTTACGAACTGGCCGAAACCGGCGCGGAAGAAGGGACGCTTGTCCTGGCCGAGGCGCAGACGCGCGGAAAAGGGAGGATAGGAAGAAAGTGGATCTCCCCGGGCTCCGGCGGCATTTACATGTCGCTTATCCTGCGGCCCCGCGTCGAGACGGACGAGATCCCCACGATCACCCTTATCGCGGGGATGGCAGTTATCAAGGCCATAAACAGTACGTGCGGACTGGATGCCGGGATGAAATGGCCCAACGACGTATTGGTCAACGGAAAAAAGGTATGCGGGATACTGACCCAGATCAAGGCGCAGCCGGACCTGGTGGATTTTCTGGTCCTCGGTATCGGAATAAACGTCAACACCCCTCTTGAAAAACTTCCCCCGGAAGGGACCAGCCTGAAAACAGAGTGCTCCCGCCATCTGAGCCGGACAGCGCTCATCAAACAGGTGCTGGAGGATCTTGAAGAGTACTATTTCCGCTTCAGAAAAGAGGCCTTCGCGTCCCTGCGCGATGAGTGCAGGGCCCTGTCCCTGGTCCTCGGAAAGCGCGTAAAGGTAGAACAGCACCATCGCTCCCTTGAAGGCACGGCGACAGATATCGACGAAAAGGGAGCCCTTATCGTCAAAACGGACGACGGAAAGCTCAGGAGAGTGTTTAGCGGGGACGTTGTTATGTGCAGGTAGTAGGAGTTACATGAAGCTGCTGATCGACATAGGGAACACCAATACATCGATCGCGATCGCCAAAGGCGGGAAGATCCGTAAGAGGTACTTTATTCATACGGACAAGAGGCAGGTCGAGCCGCGGGCGTTCAAGCGGCTTCTCGGCGCATACCTTGATAAAATAGACACGGTCGTCATCGTAAGCGTCGTCCCGAAATTTCTCTCGATCGTAGAGAAGAGCCTGGCCTCCTGCGTCGGGCGCGCGGCCGTCCTGGTCGTCGGAAGAGACATCAAGGTCCCGATGAAGATAAAATACAAAAAGCCCCGCGAAGTGGGCCAGGACCGCCTGGTAACTTCGTTCGCCGCCTCGCGCCTGTGCGGAAGCCCCGTTCTCGTCGTGGATTTCGGAACGGCGGTGACGTTCGATCTCGTCAATGAAAAGGGTGATTATGAAGGAGGGCTCATATTCCCCGGCCTCAGGTTGAGTCTTGCGTCACTCGTCCGGAATACCGCGCTGCTTCCGAAAATAGAGCTCGCCCCGGCAAGGGGCCTCATAGGCCGGGACACGCGCGCCAGCATGAACAAGGGGATAATCTACGGCTATGCCGCCATGTGCGACGGCCTCGTCCGCCTCTTCCGCGAAAAATACGGCCAAAACCTCAAAGTCGCCCCAACCGGCGGCGACGCCAAACTGATCGCCAAACACTCCCGCCACATAAAAAAAGTGTACCCCGACCTGGTATTCACCGGCCTTCGCATTCTCATCGTTCCCGGGTAGTCAAAAAAATCAAAAAAAACCTCTTGACAATGGCTGGGGATTGTCTATAATGGGTATCCGTTAGCACTCTCGGGCAATGAGTGCTAAGATTGTGGGAGAAGGCAAGTTTGCTGAGATGTAGAGAAACTGAAATGGAGGAAAAGGTTATGGGAGTGAAACCACTTGGTGACAGGGTTCTGGTCGAAGTTCTTGAAGCGGAAGAAGTGACAAAAGGCGGGATCGTGCTGCCCGACACCGCTAAAGAGAAACCGCAGCAGGCGAAGGTCGTCTCCGTCGGTAAGGGCAAGGTTTCAGACGACGGTACGGTGATCCCACCGGAAGTGAAGGAAGGGGATGTGGTGCTGTTCGGCAAATATTCCGGGACGGAATTGAAGGTAGATGAGAGGAACCTTTTAATGCTGAGAGAAGAGGATATTCTGGGTATAATCGGTTAAGTTCGTTAACGTGAAACAAAGCACGTAGTAGCAAAAATAAGGAGGAAAGACGAAATGGCAAAGCAGTTACAGTTCAGCGATGAAGGCCGCAGGATGATATTGAACGGCGTGGAAAAGCTCGCGAGAGCCGTGAATGTCACACTGGGACCCAAAGGCAGAAATGTCGTCATAGAAAAGAAGTTCGGCGCTCCGACCATCACAAAGGACGGGGTTACCGTAGCGAAGGAGATCGAGCTGGAAGACGCGTATGAGAACCTCGGCGCCGAGATGGTCAAGGAAGTCGCGTCCAAGACAAGCGACATCGCCGGTGACGGTACGACGACGGCCACGCTCCTCGCGGAATCCATCTACAGGGAAGGCCTTAAGAACGTTACATCGGGCGCAAACCCGATGGGGATCAAAAAGGGCATCGAAAAAGCCGTCAGCGCGGTGGTGGAGGAACTGAAAAAGATCTCCACTCCTATTAAGGAAATGAAGGAGATCGCCCAGGTCGCCACTATCGCCGCCAACAGCGATATGGTGATCGGCGATAGGATATCCGAGGCCATGGACAAGGTCGGTAAGGACGGCGTCATAACCGTCGAGGAAGGCAAAACCCTCGAGACGACGCTTAAGCTGGTAGAGGGGATGCAGTTCGACCAGGGTTACCTGTCCCCTTATTTCGTGACGGATACCGAGAGGATGGAATGCGTGCTGGACGATCCTTATATCCTCATACATGAGAAAAAGATATCCAGCATGAAAAACCTTCTTCCTCTCCTGGAAAAAGTGGCGCAGTCCGGCAAGCCGCTGCTGATAGTCTCGGAGGAGACCGAGGGTGAGGCCCTGGCCACTCTTGTCGTGAACAAGATCCGTGGGACGTTCACCTGCTGCGCGGTGAAGGCCCCGGGTTACGGCGACAGGAGAAAAGCCATGCTGGGCGATATCGCGGTCCTTACCGGCGGAAGAGCCGTCACCGAGGATCTCGGCATCAAGATGGAAAACCTGACGCTGGACGACCTCGGCCACGCGAAGAGGATCACCATCACGAAGGAAAATACGACCGTCGTGGAAGGCGGCGGCAGCCAGGATGATGTCCGGGCCAGGATAGCCCAGATCAAGAAGGAGATCGAGGACAGCGATTCCGACTACGACAGGGAAAAGCTGCAGGAGCGCCTCGCGAAGCTCTCCGGCGGCGTCGCCATAATCAACGTTGGCGCCGCGACCGAGATCGAGATGAAAGAGAAAAAGGCGCGGATCGAAGACGCGCTTCATGCCACGAGGGCGGCATCCGAAGAGGGTATCGTCCCCGGCGGCGGAGTCGCGCTTCTCAGAGCCAGCAGAAAGCTCTCCGGCCTGGATGTCTCGGGCGACGACGAGAAGATCGGCGTAAGGATCATCGAGCGCGCTCTGGAAGAGCCCGTCCGCATGATCGCGACCAACGCCGGCCAGGAAGGTTCGGTCGTCGTGCAGAGGCTTCTTTCGGAGAAGAAGGAGATGGTCGGTTATGACGCCCAGGAAGACCGCTTCACGGATATGGTCGAAGCGGGCATCATCGATCCGACGAAGGTTACCCGCAGCGCTCTTCAGAACGCCGCGAGTATCGCTTCCCTGATGCTTACGACCGAAGCGATCGTATGCGACAAGCCCGAAAAAGAAGCCGGCGGAGCCGGCATGCCATCCGGCATGCCCGGCGGAATGCCCGGCGGAATGGGCGGCATGATGTAAGCACCGTTCGTGGACAAACAAAAAAAAGGCAGGTCTTTGACCTGCCTTTTTTTTATGGGGGGGAATGACGGTCAGCGCAATGGGGTCAGGTCTACAGTTTTAAGTAAAAACACTTACAACTGTAGACCTGACCCCATTGTTTTCTTGACTTATCAAGCCGATGTGCTAAAATAACCTTAACTTTGGGGTAAGGTGATCCTGCTGATCGGTGGGAAATTCCTTAGCCGGCGGTGATTCTTTGTTTTAGGTAAAGATAAGTCCGCGAGATCTCAAACAGAGATCCGAATTCGTGAGAATCGAATACCGACCGTAAAGACGGGATGGGAAAAGTTAAGAATATTTTTTGCCTGTTTGAGAGCCCTGAAGTTAGCTTCAGGGCTTTTTTTGTTTCGAAATTTCAGCAAGGGGATGGTCAAAGTGAAGCTTAACGCGATAGAGGAAGTCATCCGGGATATTCGCAAGGGGCGGATGGTCGTGGTGGTGGATGACCCTTCGCGGGAGAACGAAGGCGACATCATTACTTCCGCCTCGCGCGTCACGGCGAAGAAGATAAATTTCATGGCGAAATACGCCAGGGGGCTCATCTGTGTTCCCATGGAAGATGATATGGCGGAACGGCTGGGGCTTCATCTCATGTCCGGCGGGCCCCAGGACCCTTACAAAACGGCCTGGGCGGTGTCCGTTGACGCCGCCGAGGGGATAACTACCGGGATATCCGCCCATGACCGCGCCCGGACAATAAAGCTGCTGGTGGACCCAGAGTCGACCGAAAAAGATTTTGTAAAGCCCGGACATCTTTTTCCTTTAAGGTCCAGAAAAGGCGGTGTTCTTGTCAGGGCCGGCCATACCGAGGCAAGCGTTGATCTGATGAAACTCGCGGGGCTCGCCCCCGTGGGGGTAATATGCGAGATCATGAACGAGGACGGCACGATGGCCAGGGTGCCGGACCTGATGAAATTCGCCCGGAAACATGAGCTGAAAATGTGCGCCATCGAGGACCTCATAAAATACCGCAGGGAAAAGGAGAGGCTTATCGAAAAGATCGCTGAAACCGACCTTCCGACTCCCTTCGGTGAATTCCGCGTGCACGCCTATAAGTCGATGATAGACGATTACCAGCATCTCGCGCTGGTCAAGGGCGATATCACAAAGGGTGAAGCCCTTGTCAGGGTGCATTCCCAGTGCCTGACAGGCGACGTATTCGGTTCTCTTCGCTGCGATTGCGGGCAGCAGCTCGAGAAAGCGATGCGGATGATATCGGAAGAAGGAAAAGGCGTCATGCTGTACCTTTCGCAGGAAGGGCGGGGTATAGGTATTCTAAACAAGTTAAAGGCGTATCAACTGCAGGATGAGGGATGCGATACCGTGGAGGCAAATGAAAGACTCGGCTTCAAGGCGGACCTGAGAGACTACGGCATAGGCGCCCAGATACTTGCCGACCTCGGCCTCAAAAAGATCCGGCTTTTAACGAACAACCCGAGAAAGATCATAGGCCTCAAGGGCTACGGCCTCCGGGTCTCAAGGATGGTGCCCCTGGAAACAAAGCCCGGAGCCGACAACAAAGCCTACCTCCGGACAAAAAAGCACCGGCTGGGACATAAGTTGAAACAAGTGTAGACACGAAAAACGGGAGGTAAAAATGGCGGTTTCAAGGATCATCAACGGCGACCTGATAGCGACGGGCAAGAAGTTTGGTGTCGTCGTGTCGCGGTTCAATGAGTTCGTATCGTCGAAGCTTCTGGAAGGGGCACTCGATACCCTCGTCAAGCACGGCGCGAAAGAGAGCGACATCGCCGTCGCGTGGGTCCCGGGCTCGTTCGAGGTGCCGGTACTGGCGAAAAAAATGGCGGATTCGGGTAAATATGACGCCCTGATCTGCCTGGGAGCGATCATAAGGGGAGAGACGCCGCACTTCGATCTCATCGCGAACGAAGCGGCCAAGGGCGTCGCGAAGGTCGCGATGGACAGCGCTATCCCATGCGTATTCGGTATAATAACCACGGACAACCTGGAACAGGCCATCGACAGAGCGGGCACGAAAAGCGGCAACAAAGGAAGAGAAGCCGCCAGAACCGCCATCGAAATGTGCAATATCTATTCGGCGATTTGATACAAAAAGGAATATAACAATGAGGAAACGCACTCTTGCACGGGAAATAGCTCTGAAGGTCCTTTATGCCTGGGACATTTCGAAAGAGCCGCTGGAAGAATGCCGAGAAAAATTCTGGCACAACAGCAATGTTGAAGAGTGTAATGATTGCGGATACCTCTTTGTCGGCCAGTTGAGGGATACCTCGGACAGGCCCGCGGGAGCCTGCCCGAAGTGCGGGGGCCGGACGAGCCCGCCAGAGGCGGGCGAAGCCGTCGAGAAGTTTTCCGATTTTCTTGTTTTCGGCGTGGAAGCCAATAAGGAAGAGCTGGACCGGACTATCGCCAGGCACGCCACCAACTGGACGCTCGACAGGATGGCGACGATAGACAGAAATGTCCTGCGGATCACTTCTTTCGAGCTTCTATACGCCGCGGAGATCCCCCCCAAAGTCGCTATCAACGAGGGGATAGAGATGGCGAAGAAATACGGCGACAAGGATTCGGGAAAGTTCGTGAACGGCATACTGGACAAGATCAACAAGACGGAAAAACGAAAAACCGGCCCTACGTCGGAATAGTGAGGATCTGAGATGGAAAAGTGTAATAACGTCGGCCGCGCCGACCTGCATGTGCATACCACTTATTCGGACGGGATGCTTTCTCCCGGAGAAGTTGTCCGCGGCGCTGCCGGTTCGGGCCTCCGTGCCGTCGCGATAACGGACCATGATTGTGTTGACGGCGTCGGCCCGGGCATCGACGCCGGAAGCAAGGTGGGCCTGGAAGTCATCCCCGGGATCGAGATCTCGGCCGCGAAAGACGAGATCGAGATCCATATCCTCGGATATTTTATCGACTGGCAGGAACCTTCTCTCTTGAAAAAGCTCAGCCGGATGCGCGAGAACCGTGTTGAGCGGATGAACAGGATGGTGTGCCTCCTGCGCGGGCGCGGAGCGGATCTAAGCGAGGAGGATGTAATTGGAACGTCCCCGGACGGCACGGTCGGGCGACTGCATCTTGCACGGGTAATGGTGGAAAAAAATATCGTGACAGGCGCCAGGGAAGCGTTTGACCGGTACATAGGCGACGGGAAACCCTGCCACGTGAAACATGAACGCCTGGACTACCGGGAAGCCATAGACATGATCAGGCGGGCGGGTGGAGTGCCCGTTCTGGCCCATCCCGGGACCATGGGCAAAGACAAATACATCCCCGACTATATTGACGCGGGGTTGAGGGGCATCGAGACCTTTCATACCAACCACGCCGCAGCGGCAAGCACCAGGTATCTGAGCCTCGCGGGCGAACATGACCTCGTCACCACCGGCGGGTCGGATTGCCACGGCACGGAAATAAACAACATACTGATCGGCAACGTCAGCGTAGGATACGAGGCCGTAAGGGCCCTGTACAAAGAAGCCGAAAATATCCGCCGGAACAACCTCAGTAGCTGAAATCAAAAATCAAAAATTAAAATGCAAAATGACATATCAAAATTCAACCCCAAACCACATTGGGTTCGGGGTTGCCCTGAATCCCACGTGGTTCAGGGCAAAAAGGAGATAATGTGTGCGTTAACGCGGGCTGAGATTGCTTCGCTTCGCTCGCAATGACGAGAGCGCCGTGACTTTGCGAGGACCACTTCGCTTCCGTCATTGCGAGGACCACTTCGCTTCCGTCATTGCGAGGACCACTTCGCTTCCGTCATTGCGAGCGAAGCGAAGCAATCTCGGCTTTGATATAATTATGACTCGTTTGGTTACCCAGAAAAAATACATGGCGATGGCTTTGAAACTGGCCGCGAAGGCGAGGGACAAGACCTACCCGAATCCCATGGTCGGGGCCGTTATCGTTAAAGGCGGAAAGGTCGTCGGCAGTGGCTACCACCGCAGGGCCGGCGAGGACCACGCCGAAGTCAGGGCGATATCCTCAGCGGGGGCGGCATGTGCCGGGGGGACCATGTTCGTTACGCTTGAGCCGTGCGACCATTACGGCAGGACGCCGCCCTGCACGCATGCGATCGTCGCCAGCGGCATCAGGTCCGTCAATATCGCGATAAAGGATCCCAACCCGCTTAACTCCGGCCGCGGCATCAGGACCTTGACAGCCGCCGGCATATCGGTGAACGTGGGACTCTGCGCCGGGGAAGCGAAAGCGCTCAACAGGAAATACATCAAGTTCATCACCCGTGGCCTTCCGTATGTTACCGTAAAGCTGGCGCAGTCCCTTGACGGGAAGATCGCGGCCCGGGACGGGACATCAAAATGGATATCCTGCGGCGCCTCGCGGAAATACGTCAGAAAGATCCGCCATGATTTTGACGCCATTGTCGTGGGATGCAATACCGTGCTCAAGGATGACCCTTTCCTTCTTGACGAAAAGAGGCGCGGATACGGCGTCTCGCGCGTAATAGTGGATACGCGCCTCAGGACGCCCCTCGACTCGCATATCATCAGAACGGCCGAGAAGTCCCCGGTCGTCATCGGGACCACGGAACTTGCCCCTCCGTCCAGGGTGGAGAGATTTCGAAAAATAAGTGGGGTGGAGGTAATAGTCACGAGAAGCAAAAAGTCAAAGGTCTCCCTGAGATCCTTCCTGGCCAGGCTGGCCCGAAAAGGCATGGTCAACGTCCTGGTCGAAGGCGGAGGCGAACTGGCGGGAAGCCTGATCGACGAGGCCCTGGTCGACGAGGCCATATTCTTTATAGCCCCGAAGATAATAGGCGGCAGCTACTCTTCGGTCAAGGGCAAGGGCGTCAGAACCATATCCGAAGCGCTGGAGCTGCGCGACGTTCGGGTGAAACGGTTCGGAGAAGATGTATTCGTGCGGGGGGTTATCAGTTAGTTCGGAGTTCGGGGTTCGGGGTTCGGAGTGATTGCCCCCGGTCGTCATTCTGAGCGAAGCGAAGAATCTCTGCCCCGTTGTTTTCAGAGGGGGGCGATACGCATGAGATCCTTCGCTTCGCTCAGGATGACAATGGGGATCAGTTCGGAGTTCGGAGTAACTAGGGGGCACTGGAAAGGAATACTACGAGGAAAATGTTTACGGGTATCGTTACCGAGGTTGGCAAAGTCAGAAGTATCGTCCGTAAAGGCTCTTCCGCGCGGCTTGAGGTTGCGTGCGAGGCTACCGGCGAAGGGCTCCGCGCAGGGGACAGCGTCGCGGTCAACGGGGTGTGCCTGAGCATCGTGGATAAGAACAGAAGCCTGGTCTTTGACGTTGTCGGGAACACCCTGAGCGGGACCAATCTCAAAAGGT
>JAUWWB010000139.1 GCA_030617085.1 Candidatus Omnitrophota bacterium | reverse complement strand
GGGGCATCGGGTTACGGGGTTTTTTTATAATCCCAATATCCATCCCGTTGATGAATATAAGAGGCGGCTTGAGGCGGCGGGGGAGGCGGCGCGGCAACTGGGGTTTGAGCTGGTCGAAGGGCCGTATGACCGCCAGAGGTGGTTTGAGCTGGTCAAGGGGAAAGAGTACGAGCCGGAGGGAGGCGCGCGCTGCGCGGTATGTTTTGAGATGCGCCTCAGGAAAACGTGGGAATATTTGAGGCAGAAGATGTTCGACGCGTTCACGACTACGCTGACGGTCAGCCCTCAAAAAGACGCTGCCGTGGTGAACGCCATAGGCCGGGAGATAGGGGGCGAACGTTTTATCTGCGCCGATTACAAGAAAAAGGGCGGCTTTCAAAGGGCGACGGAGCTTGCGCGGGAGTGGGGGCTTTACAGTCAAACCTATTGCGGGTGCGTTTACAGCCTGGAGGAGAAGCTGCGGAAGGATATGGAGAAACGCTGACGTCCGGGGTATGGCGGAGGGGTCCGCGGTTCGACAAGCTCACCGCCCCTGAACCGTCCCGAGCGAAGTCGAGGGGTGTTCAAACATCCGATGCCGTAAGGTTGTGCTGATGGCGGTCCGCGTGGGAACCGGCAGGGGGTCCCGTGCTCAAACATCCGATGCCAAATTCATCCTGTTGACGCTGTGAGCGGCATCGGAACTGCGCGCGGGACCCCCTGCCGGTTCCCACGCGGACCTTGGGCAACGAGACCAAAAGAAAAATGTAGGGGCAGGACCCTGTGCCTGCCCTTTAACCCGCGAAGGAAGACGAGATGAACCGGGAATTATCACGATCGGCTTTTTTGAAAAGGGTCAGGGATACCGTAAGGCATTACGACATGTTGCGTAAAGGTGACAGGGTCATGGCGGCGGTTTCTGGGGGGGCGGATTCTGTGTGCCTTCTTAGATCGCTTTTGGATATTCGCCGGGAACTTGGTATTGAGGTTATCGTCGCGAACCTGGACCATGGTCTGAGGGGAGCGGAATCCGAGAAGGATTCGGAATTTGTGAAACGCCTGTCGGAAGATATCGGCCTTGAATGCGTCCATAAGAAAGTAAGCCTGGGATCCGGTGGAAAAAGGGGATCCTCGGTGGAGGAGCGGGCGCGGGAGAAGCGGTACGCATTTTTGATTGAATCCGCCGCCGCGAAAGGATGCGGCGCTATAGCCACCGGGCATACCATGGATGACCAGGCGGAAACGGTCCTGCTGCGGTTCATCCATGGCTCATCGCTGGCCGGGATCACCGGTATTCCCCCCGTCAGGCATGAGGGTGACCTGAGGATAATCAGGCCCCTGATAAGGGTTGAAAGGCGGGACATTTTGAGCTTTCTTAAAAAAGAGGGGCTTGAGCATGTCGAAGACAGCTCAAACCTCGATATGAGATTTTCGCGCAACAGGGTGCGGCATGAGATACTGCCTTTTCTTGAAAAATACAATCCCCGCCTTAAGCGGTCCCTGGTGAACCTTTCGGACACCCTCAGGGAAGACCACCTTTTTATCCGCACGGAAAAGGAAAAGGCCCTCAGCAAGCATGCCGGAGGTGAAATCGGCCCAGTGGCGATAAAGATCAAGGATATGATCCTCCAGCCCCGGGCCCTCAGAAAAGAGATATTCAAGGAACTTTTCAGGAGAGCCGGGGGCAACGTCAAGGCCCTTACGTACCGTCACTGGATGGACATGGACTATTTCCTCAGGGCGGGGAATAAGGGCGCCGCGCTCGACTTCCCCGGCGGCATCAGGGTGACCCGGACGAGGGGGGAGGTTGTGTTTGGCAGATGTTGTTCGGCGTGAATTTGACCGGGCTTGGGGAGTATGTTACAATAGATATGTATGTATGGAAATATAAATAGTAAAAAATCTTATTGTGGAGTAATGGTCCTTCCGCAATATGACAACTTCAAGGATAGGTTAAATAATGGTAAATAAAAACAGAAAGCCGCAGTACAGGGTCAACAGAAATAAGGGACCCGCGAAAAAACCTCCGGGCAAGAAAAAGGCGCTTTCGGACAGATTTGTCTGGATATTGATCATCGTGGGGATCTTTCTCCTCTTCCAGTGGATCTTCGCCTCTTTTGAGGAGATATCACGGGAGATGACCTACAACGCGTTTTACCAGGCGGTTGAGACGAACGATCAGACCGGGGTCATCGTTTCGGCGGTGAAGATAAGGGACCGTATTACCGGTAAGCTCAGCGACGGCAGGCGGTATGTCGTGAATATCCCGGAAGAAGACCCTGACCTGATAAGGCTCCTGCGGGAAAAAGTGCCGGATTTTGATGTCAAGCCGCCGCAGACGTTTTTGTCCAACCTGTTCTATTCTCTCGGGCCGATGCTTTTGTTTATCTTTTTCCTCTGGTTTTTCATTTACCGGGGCGCGGCTGCCGGCGGGGGGAAGGTGCTGTCGTTCGGCAAGTCGAGGGCGAAGCTCGCGCCAAAAGGTGAAATGAAAATGACCTTTGACGACGTCGCCGGGATCGAGGAGGCGAAGGAAGAGCTGAAAGAAGTGATAGATTTCCTGAAGGACCCGCGCAGGTTCCAAAAGCTCGGTGGGAAGATGCCGAAAGGGGTATTGCTCATGGGCCCCCCGGGGACCGGTAAGACCCTGCTGGCAAAGGCGGTCGCCGGTGAGGCGGATGTGCCCTTTTTCAGCATCGCGGGATCCGATTTTGTCGAGATGTTCGTGGGGGTGGGCGCCTCGCGCGTGAGGGATCTTTTTGAACAGGCGAAAAAGTCGGTCAAGATGAGCCAGAAGGGATGCATCATATTTATCGATGAGATAGACGCGGTGGGGCGGCAGAGGTTTGCCGGTATAGGGGGAGGCCATGACGAGCGGGAACAGACGCTTAATGCCCTGCTGGCGGAGATGGACGGTTTCGATACGGCCACAGGCGTTATCCTGATAGCGGCGACCAACAGGCCCGATGTCCTTGACCCGGCTCTGTTAAGGCCGGGCAGGTTCGACAGGCAGATAGTGGTGAGCCTGCCGGATATCGTCGGAAGGGACGCGATCCTCAAGGTGCACGCGAAAAACGTGAAGATGGCCGAAGGGGCGGATCTGTACAAGATCGCGCAGCAGACGGTGGGGTTTTCCGGGGCGGACCTGGCAAACACCATCAACGAGGCCGCCCTGCTCGGGGCCAGGAGAAGCAAAGAGGCCGTTGGCATGGATGAACTTCAGGAGGCCATGGAGCGCATCGTGGCCGGCCCCCAGCGGAGATCCCGGAAGATAAGTG
>JAUWWB010000161.1 GCA_030617085.1 Candidatus Omnitrophota bacterium | reverse complement strand
CACACACCCCGCAACATACATGAAGCAAAACTTTCATTATCCCCTACTACGACTAACTTCGCAGGCAAAGGGCAGGCACAGGGGCCTGCCCCTACATTTTTCTACGAACCACAAACTACGAAAAAAACGCCCCCCGGCTTGCCATTCTCCTAATCATGTGCTACACTTGTGAGTAAGGGAGTGGCCCTCCAACGCTAAGCCGTAAGCTTAACAACTACACATAAGAGGGAGGCAGCACTCCCTTTTTTTTTGTGCGTAGCTCACCTCGTCACACAACAACTGTCGCCATATCCTCCGCAAGCTCGAGCCCCGGATGTTCCTTTAACAACTCTCTCAGTTTGGCCGCATCCGGATACTTTCTGCTTACGTGGGTCAGGATGGTGCGTTTTATCTTTTCGGCGCGGATCATTTCTATGACTTCGGGGAGGGATGCGTGTTTATAGGGCTTTTCCTCGCCCGGGCCGTTGAAGTACGTGCAGTCCTGTATTAAAAGGTCCGCGCCGCGGGCCAGCGTTCTCAGGTTGTCGCATATTTCGGTGTCGCCCGAATAGACTATCTTCTTGCCTTCCTTC
Organism: Candidatus Omnitrophota bacterium; assembly: GCA_030617085.1. Lineage (GTDB taxonomy): Bacteria > Omnitrophota > Gorgyraeia > Tantalellales > Tantalellaceae > JAUWWB01. The sequence continues at coordinate 2,074 of JAUWWB010000161.1, read as the reverse complement.
TTTACGGAGATATCCTCAAGCCTTATGCGCCGCCCCCCGAAAGTTATTGCCTTGCCGGCTTTCAGCTCCCGATATATTTCGCCCTTTTCGGGCAGCCCGAGGCTCGCGGCTTTTTTCAGGTCGATGGATATCTTGTCCTTCTCCACCAGGGCGTAGGCGACTGCCGGTATGCTGTGCTTGACCGGGATTGAGACCACGCGGAACCGGTCGGTCTCCATCAGGCACACGGCCCGGCGGCCCTTCGCGGGAACGTTGCGCGTTTTTACCTTGAACTTTCCCATGGAACAGCTGAAACCGAGAGACTTCCGGACCCTTCGCGCCTGGGGGGCATATACCGTAAGGGGGCGCTTCCTGCCCTCAAACCCCATCGTGTCCACCATGCCGGGAAGCCCCAGGCAGTGGTCCCCGTGCCAGTGGGTTATGAACACGTTGTCTATCTTCGGCATGTTGAGGTGGGCGAACCTGAACTGCCTCTGGGTCCCCTCCCCGCAGTCAAAAAGAAGGCAGGTCTCCTCCCTGTCATAGTAGCTGAGGTATATCGCCGCGTGACCCCGCTCCGTAGTCGGCACCCCCGCGGTCGTTCCGAGAATCGTTATTTTTATGCGTGACATGTCTTTCCCTTTAACACTTTCGCCCGCTTATAAAACCGGTAGCTCCGGTAACCAGTATCTTCAAGCCGACTCATTCCGCCTGTTCCTGATCTTCATGGCCAGCACGAACGCGCACAGGACAAGGGACATGCTGTTCGCCAGTATTATCGAAAATCTCCCCAAAAATATCCCGTAAACCAGCCAAAGGAAAATGCCGGTAGTAAGGACGATATACATGTAGAGCGAAATGTCCCTCGTATGCCCCGTTTTCAGGATCTTTACTATCTGCGGAACAAACGACGCCGTCGTGCACGTCCCAGCGATAAGTCCTGTGATGATGATATGTATATCTTGCATGTCCTGCCTTTTCATGTCCCGCCTGCCCCGAGCGAAGTCGAGGGGTGTCCCGTGACCCGGGGCACGGATCACGACTCCTTAAGCATCTTTTTAAGCTTCTCTATCTGGTCCCTGTACTCTATCGCCTTTTTGAACTGCAAATTCCTCGCCGCGAGCTGCATGTCCCTCTCGAGGTCGGCGATCACGTCAAGGATGTCATATTCTTCCTCGTTTTCCCCGACAACGCCGTGGACTATTTCCCTGGCCCTCTTATAAGCCTCGATCCCTTCCCTGATTGCTTTTTTGATAGTCCTGGGCTCGATCCCGTGCTTCTCGTTGAATTCGATCTGCCTCCGCCTTCTCGCGTTAGTGATATCGATGGTCTTCTTCATCGATCTTGTGGTGCTGTCCGCGTACAGCAGGACCTCGCCGTTCACGTTCCTCGCGGCCCTTCCGGCCACCTGTATAAGCGCTGTCCAGCTCCTCAGGAAACCTTCCTTGTCGGCGTCAAGCACCACCACAAGCGATACTTCCGGCATGTCCAGGCCTTCCCGCAAGAGGTTTATGCCGACCAGGCAGTCAAACTTTCCCAGCCTCAGGTCGCGTATTATCTCAACGCGGTCCAGCGCGTTTATCTCCGAATGAAGGTACCGCACCCGCAGCTTCATCTCCTTGAGAAACCGCGTCAGCTCTTCCGCCAGGCGCTTTGTCAGCGTCGTGACCAGCGTCCTTTCGTTCCGACGGGCGCGCTTTTTCACTTCATCCACCAGGTCGTAGATCTGGTCCTTCGTCGGTCGCACCGTAACAGGCGGGTCAACCAGTCCCGTAGGCCGTATGACCTGCTCCGCCACCACGTCGCTCTTCGAAACCTCGTAGTCACCGGGCGTAGCCGATACGAACAGGAGCTGTTTCACTATTTCCATGAACTCATCGAACTTCAACGGCCTGTTATCCAGCGCGGAGGGCAGGCGGAACCCGTAATCTACGAGTGTCTGCTTCCGCGCGCGGTCGCCGTTATACATCGCGTGGAGTTGCGGCAGGGTAACGTGCGATTCGTCCATGATAACAAGAAAATCATCGCCGAAGTAATCCAGAAGGCACCACGGGCGGCTGCCGGGAGCCCTCCCTGACATATGCCTCGAATAGTT
>JAUWWB010000168.1 GCA_030617085.1 Candidatus Omnitrophota bacterium | reverse complement strand
CTTCAGCGTCCCGTCACTCTTTTTCTCCCAGAGAAGGAGGCCCTGCTTATAACCGTGCTTATCCACCACAAACGGACCTTTCACATCAAAATGATATTCTATGCCGTTTTCGATTATGGTCTCTACACAGGGTGTGTCGCCGTCATAGATAAAGGTCTTGGTACCTTTGTCGGTTTTTTGCGAGATAAGGCGGCCTATCACCATGCCCCCCGGGAAATAGGGGATTTTTTTCCATTTTGTTATTATAAATTTCTGTATACATTTCTGTATAAACGAATCGTCCGGGCCCACATCGGGAACCCAGATGTAGAGCGGGGAAAAGTCCACCTTCTCATACTTATATTCCACATATTCGCCGTCCGCGTCCTTTTCAAAAATGGTCTCCACGCAAGGAGTGCCATCATAATAGGTAAAGTCCTTCCACGCGCCGTCTTTTTGATAGATAGCGATAGGCAGGCCCATCTTCGTCTTCCTGCTGGTAAGCGAACCATCCTTCTTGTAAAGGGTGATCGTACCGTTTTCTTCCACAACGGCCATGACACGATTCCCCTCGTGGGTCTTTGGTCCAATAGAAACGCCGCCAGAGACGTTCCAAGAATCCCACGTGGCCTTCCCGTGGCAGGTGGCCTCACCGTAGTAATAGACCGTGACCCATCTGTCTCCCCACCATTCCTTATATGGCTTCTTGTCATGGAGCAGGTGCAGGATCCCCGCGTAGGAGGAGGGAATATTGCCGTACTGCCCCTTCCAGAAAGTGGAGGAAGGGTCATGAGCGCCTGCTATCTCATCATGCTCGTCCGCCAACTGCTTATCCAGCGTTCCCATCGACTCATGGGCTGCCTGCTGCCACCGGTATAACTCATCCAGGACCTCACGGGCCACGTCCTTGTCCCCCTCGCCGTGGCGCTTCTCCAGCTCGTCTATCCCGGTACGGATAAACTCCATGTAGGCGCGGGCTTCATACACATTGTTGCGTATCATCGCCGCGAAAAGCTCATCGAATTTCGCCGCGACCAGCTCATAGAGCTGCGGTGTCGGCAATCCTTCGATATAGTTCGCCTGGTACTCTCCTAACAGGCTTTCCCTTTCCTCTTTACTCTGCCATGTCCTCTCGCCGCCCGGATCCATTTTCCAGCCGTATAAGCCTGTTCCTCCATACTTCTTCACAAAGGCAAGCCACCAGCTCATCTTCATGACAGTGTCCGTGGGATCGTACTCCCCGATACCCCAGGGCATGTCTTTCTCATTAAGTCCCTCGACGACTTCGGTCACATGATCTGCGCTTTCCGCGAAAGTAGCATATTTATCGTTATAGTGATGTATCAGGATGCGGTCTATTAATCCCTTGTATTTCTCCGCGTATTCGAGCGCGTTCTCCGTGTTAACCCCGATCACGACGTCTTTATCTGAATGTTCGCGTATGACTTTGATGAAGTCCAGAATAGACTCATCGACCAGTCCCCGCTCCACGCCGTAATACATCCATACGGTATCCGGTTCACTTATTGGCGCGATACTCTTTACCGCGAGGTGGTTCCCGATCTTTTCCAGCAGCGGAACTACGAACTTGTTTAGAAGCTTTTGCCTTTTTGCCTTGTCCTTAAATATTTCATCCCGGCCGAAAATGTGTTCGCCACCAGCGTTTTCGCCGGGTCTGGCTGCCATGTGGTCCAAAATACAAATTTGTATTTTTACTCCCGTTCGATCGGCTATATCCAAAAGCATCAGCACATTCTCTAGAAAGCGTTCGAACGATGCCTTATCCAGAACAAAATTCCCAAATCTGTCAAGAAAGGCGCTGCCGTCATCCATGAGATTGATCCTTGCCACGGCATCGCCGCCTCCCACATGCTGCGCTTTTATCATCTCAAAAGTCTTTTCCCACCACTCATGATCTTGTGACACGGTCTTATCCTCCCAGAGCGGAAGGAAATTCTGCCTGTACGAACCCATAACGCTGAAACCCGTATCTATCTCCACATCCACATTCTCTACTCCTTGACCTTCCTCTGAGCTTTCCGGCGTTTGCTCCTCATCCTCGATGTCTTTGGCTTCTTCTCTCTCACTCGATGTTTCTTCTTTGCTGATGGTACCGTCTTCGTTTATTGTTACGCCTTCTACTTTTTTTAAGTCGAGAGCGGCTTTGTTCTTTTCCGCATCGTAAGAAACCACAAACATCTCAGCTGTTTTGACATCCAAAATATATTGTTTGGTCGGATCCGTTAGACTGTTATACCCGAATCTCTTTATTATTTCTTCTTCCCCTATTATGATGACGCCGTCGGCGTCCGTCTTCACGCCTTTTACCACTCTCAGGAGAAGTCCCACTTCACCCGTCTCAGCGTCATATACTGACACACGGATATAGCCTTCGGCATCCCTTTCATATACCCGCGTGGGGTTATGCGGATCGTTGTAGCCGAGGACTGCCTGTCCTTCTTCAATATCTTCTGTATCCCCTTCGGTCTGTTCGCCCTCTTTTGTTGTTGCGCGTCCGGCCTCGCTTCTCTCTATCTTCCTCTCTGTACTATCCTTTAAT
>JAUWWB010000089.1 GCA_030617085.1 Candidatus Omnitrophota bacterium | reverse complement strand
GGCCGTCCAGCCGCTTGATGCCCTTTCCTCTTAAACGAAATACGTTGCCGCTCCTCGTTCCGGCGGGTATCGACAGGGCGACCTCGCCCTCTATTCCCGGCACCCCGATCTCGTCGCCGAAGACCAACTGCGTAAATGAAACAGGCACCTCGCACAGGAGGTCATACCCGCGCCTGGAGAAAAACTCATGATCGCCAACGGAGATCGCGACGTAAAGGTCCCCGGGAGGGCCGCCTCCCATGCCCGCTTCGCCTTCTCCGGACAGCCTCACCCTCACGCCGGTATCGACTCCCGCGGGAACATCCACGCTGATCTTTTTCGTGACTTCCTTCCTGCCGCTCCCGGCGCACTCCGGGCATGGATACTTGATCACCTCTCCCGCTCCTCCGCACGCGTCGCATGTCCGCGCGATGCTGAAAAATCCGCTTGACTGCCTGATCTGCCCCGAGCCGCCGCACCGGGTGCAGGCGACCTTCCCCGTGCCCGGCTTCGCGCCGGACCCCTTACACGCGGAGCAGGATTCATACTTGCGGACCCTTATCTGCTTCGTGACGCCTTTGACCGCTTCCAGGAAATCCAGCTCGATGCCGTATTCGAGGTCCCTTCCTCTTCTCGGACCTCTCGGTCTGCGCTCCCCGAACCCGAACATCCCCTCAAAGATATCCCCGAACGCGCCGCCGAAAACCTGCTCGAAAATGTCGAACGGGTCATGGAACGCTCCGGCGCCGGCGCCCGCGTACTCGAACGCTCTCTCCCCGAACCGGTCGTACTGGCTTCGCTTCTCCAGGTCGCCCAGGGTCTCGTAGGCGTGCGATATCTCCTTGAATTTCTCTTCCGCTTCCTTGTTTCCGGGATTCTTATCAGGATGATATTTTACCGCGAGCTTCCTGTACGCCTTCTTTATCTCCTCAGCCGAAGCGTCGCGGCTCACGCCGAGGAGTTCGTAGTAGTCTTGTGCCATGGTTTCGTTGGATAGCGCGATTCTCCCTATTTCGCTTCTTTCTCCTCGTCGACTTTATAGTCCGCGTCGACGACGTCTTCTTTCATTTTGCCGGCTTCTCCACCGCCTTCCGCGGGGCCTGCCTGTTGCTGCGCCTTCGCCTGCGCCTCCTTGTACATCTCTTCGGAAAGCTTGTAGCTTGCCTTCTGCAGCTCTTCCTGGGCTTTCTTTATCTCATCGAGGTTCCCGGAGTCAAGGACCTTCTTCGCTTTTTCCGACGCCTCGCTGATCTTTTTCTTCTCGTCATCCGAGACCTTGTCCCCGTAGTCCTTGACGGCTTTCTCCGTGGCGTATATCAACGTATCCAGATGGTTCCTTGCCTCGATGAGTTCCCGTTTTTCCTTGTCCTCTTTCTCGTGAGCCTTCGCTTCCTCCTTCATCCGCTCTACCTCTTCCTTCGACAGACCGCTGGAGGATTCTATCCGTATGGATTGCTCCTTGCCAGTGGCCTTGTCCCTGGCGGAGACGTGCACGATACCGTTCGCGTCGATGTCAAAACTCACCTCGATCTGGGGGATACCCCTGGGCGCCGGGGGGATGCCTACCAGATCGAAACGGCCAAGCGTGCGGCTGCCGGCAGCCATCTCTCGTTCGCCCTGGAGAACATGGATGGAGACCGCTGGCTGGTTATCCGCCGCGGTCGAAAAGATCTGGCTCTTCTTCGTCGGGATCGTCGTATTGCGCTCGATAAGCCTCGTCATCACCCCTCCAAGGGTCTCTATCCCCAGGGACAGCGGGGTAACGTCAAGAAGGACCACGTCCGAAAGGCCCTCTGCGCCCTTCAGCACGCCTCCCTGTATGGCGGCGCCTACCGCCACGACCTCGTCGGGGTTTACCCCTTTGCAGGGATCCTTGCCGAATATCTCCTTGACGACCTCCTGCACCCTCGGCATGCGCGTCTGCCCTCCGACAAGTATGACCTCGTCGATATCGGCGGCCGTATACCCGGCGTCTTTCAGCGCGTTATAACACGGCGTCTTGACGCGCTCGATGAGGTCGTCCGTCAACTGTTCCAGCTTGGCCCTCGTGATCGTCATGGCCAGGTGCTTCGGGCCAGTAGTATTAGCCGTGATAAATGGCAGGTTGATCTCCGTCTGGACGTTGGAGGAAAGCTCGCATTTGGCTTTCTCCGCCCCCTCTTTCAGCCTCTGGAGGGCCATCTTGTCAAGGCGCAGGTCGATACCCTGCTCCTGCTTGAACTCTTCCGCTATCCAGTCGATGACCTTTCGATCGAAATTATCGCCTCCCAGGTGGGTATCGCCGTTGGTGGACTTCACTTCAAACACACCTTCTCCGACATCGAGGATGGAGATGTCGAACGTCCCCCCGCCGAGGTCGAATATGGCTATCTTCTCGCTTTTCTTTTTTCCGAGTCCGTACGCCAGGCTTGCCGCGGTCGGCTCGTTGATGATCCTCAGCACTTTGAGCCCGGCGATCTCGCCCGCGTCCTTCGCGGCCTGTCTCTGAGAGTCGTTAAAATAGGCGGGGATGGTTATGACCGCTTCCTCGACCTTCTCACCCAGATAATCCTCGGCAGTCTGTTTCATCTTCTGCAGCACCATCGCGGATATCTCCGGCGGTGTGTATTTCTTCCCCTGGGCAACGGCGACGATATTCCCTTTATCGTCCTCGTCCACCTTGAAAGGAACGAGTTTTTCTTCCTCCGCGACCTCCGAATGTTTCCGCCCCATGAAACGCTTGATGCTGAATATCGTATTGTCTGAATTGGTGATCGCCTGCCGCTTGGCCGGCTGCCCGACAAGCTTCTCCCCTGTTTTCGTAAAGGCGACTACGCTGGGAGTCGTCCTCGTCCCTTCGACATTCTGTATGACCTTTGCCTCCTTACCTTCCATGACAGCCACACAAGAATTAGTAGTCCCCAGATCAATACCTATAACTTTACCCATTTTGCGTTACCTCCTCATCATTTCGTGACCCGTGCGTTTACCCTTCGCAGGCTGAAGGGCAGGCACAGGGGCCTGCCCCTACATTTTCTCCGAACTACGAACTACGAACTACGAACTAACCACCCTCCTCATTCCTCGCCACCTTCACCTGCGCCGGGCGCAGTAGGCGTTCGTTCAGGGTGTAGCCCGCGCGTAACTCCTCGAGGACTATCCCGTCGGGGTGTTCCGAAGTTTCGACGACAAGGACCGCTTCGTGCACGTGGGGGTCGAACTGCTTCCCCTCGGTCTCGATCTTCTTCACGCCCCTGTCCTCGAGCACCCTGTGGAACTCTTTCTGGACAAGCATGATCCCGTCCATGATGGCCGCCTTGTCTTCCGCCTTTTCCATGGCCGCGATCGCCATGTCAAAGTTGTCCACGATCGGGAAGAGCTGCGAGATGATGTCCTCGTTGGCGAACTTTATGTGGTCCCGCTTCTCCTTTTCCATGCGCTTCCGCGTATTCTCGTATTCGGCATGGACTTTCAGCCATTTGTTATAATACTCGTCCCGCTCACCGGCCTTTTGCTTCAGCTCCTCGAGCTCTTTCGCGCCGACCTCTACCACGGCAGGCTTTTTCCCGGCTTCTTTCTTGCGACTCATCGTTTTCTCCTAACCGTTGATCTCCTCAAGTTTGGAGCTTATCAGATCGGACAGGCAGCTTACGGTCCTAAGCGCGCGGTCATAATCCATCCTTGTCGGGCCTATAACGCCGACCCGCCCGACCGCCCTTCCGCGCAGCGTATAGCCGCAGGTTATTAGGCTGCATTCGGTCAGCATCTCGCAGCTGTTCTCCCTGCCGATATATACGTTAAGGCCCCTGAACGGAAGTTCCTTCCGCATGAGGCCGGCCAGGTCCTCTTTTTCGGAAAGCATCCGGAGCAGCTTCCGCGTGAGGTCCATGTCACGGAATTCGGGCTCATCGAGAAAATAGTTCAACCCTTCCCAGCATATCTCGTTCCCGATATTTTCCTCGATGATGGAGTCGACCACCGCAAGCGCGGACCTTGCCGCCTCGATGACCTCCGGACCGTCGCCGCCGCCTGAAGCGTCGCGGAGCGCCCGCCTGATGTCCCCTGAGATGCGCGAGAAAGCCGCGCGTTCATAGTTCGTGTTGATGTAATTCGTTATCCGCTCAAGTTCCGCTTTTTCAAGCTCGCGGTCCAGCCTGATGATGTAGTTTTTCACGGCGTTTGTCATCGTCACGAGGACCGCCAGAACCGCCTCGGCCCCGACCTTGACGAGTTCGATGCGCTTAAGATAAAAGTCCTCGATGCTGGGCCACATGACGATCCCGGCGTTGCGCAGTTCGCGGCTGATCAGATACGAAGTCTTCTCGATGACCTCTTTTATTGTTCTTATCCGCCGGGTGTATTCGGCGGCCAGCCGCTCCGCCTGCCTTCTTTCGAGCCGTATCCGGTCCTTGACCATGTCCACATACTGCCTGTACCCGGAATTTGTCGGGATGCGGCCCGCGGAAGTGTGCGGCTGCTCTATGTACCCTTCGTCTTCAAGCTCAGCCATGATGTTCCTGGCGGTAGCGCTTGATATGTTCCCGTCCATCATCCGCGCGACTACCCTGGAGCTTACAGGCATGGCGTCATGCACGTACGCACGAACAACATGCGCCAGAACGCGGCACTTCCGCTCTTCCTTCCGGTCATGTCTGTCGGTATTATTAGTATGCATAATAGTTCATATAGTTATTCCACTCGATATTCCACACTTAGCACTCTT
>JAUWWB010000049.1 GCA_030617085.1 Candidatus Omnitrophota bacterium | reverse complement strand
TTTCTGGCCTTCACTTCGATTACGTCAGGTATCCCACGGTAGCCCCCTTCGTCCCCGGCTCAAGGTTCACCTCCCACGGCATAAGCTACGGCTACGGTGAAAATAACGTCACCAGCTTCAAGGCCGCCACGGGCCTCGACCCGAACACAATGGACGCGTCCCGCGAAAACTTCAGACTCTGGGACGACTGGCGAAGAAAACAGGTAACCGCGCTCGTCCGGGAGGTATCCGGCCACGTCCGCGCCGCCTCGCCTGAGATGAAGATATCCTGCACGATAGTCCCCTCAATAGAAAGAACCTACCTGGCCACATTGCAGAACTGGACCAGGTGGCTGCGCGAGGGCCACATCGACTACGTCGTCGCCATGAACTACACGGACGACACAGACCTCATGGAACTGCGTTCCGATTCGCTCCTCCTGCACGGCCTGAAAGAAAAAGTCCACATAGGAATCGGCGCGTACTTGATGAAGGACAACCCCGAAGCTCTCAAAGCGCAGCTAAGATCCTTACAAAAACTCTCCCCCGAAGGGATAGTAATTTTTTCTTATGACGACATCGCCGCAAGCGGCGAGATCCAGGATTTTTTGGCCAGCGAGTTCGGTGAACAACCGGAATAGGCGGGACATTCTTGTCCCGCATCACACCGAATAGGCGGGACATTCTTGTCCCGCATCGCACAGAATAGGCGGGACATTCTTGTCCCGCATCGTATGAACAGGGAATGCGCGTTACAGCGCCCGCAGAACTTCGTTCTGGGCTTTCTTCCATTCCGGGATCCCCTCCCAGTCGATCGCTTTTATCACCAGGACATATCCCGAAAATACTTCCTTCAATATCATGCCTATCTTCTCTGTTTCTTTCCCCCTGATATTCAGCTTTTCGACCAGATCGCCATAGTTGCTGGTAGATGAGCTCAACATATTCAGGTATTTTTCCACAAGACTCTGCGGAGGCTTCTGTTTCGGATAGCCGTCGTCCTTGCCATACCTTTCACATTCAACCCCCAGCACGTGCATGAACAGATCCGTAACCGGGTTGAGGTACTTCACGCCCTTGCCCGCGTAGGAGTAAACGAATTTTACCTTGTTCTCCATGATATTCCCCACCAGCTTATCTATTTCGTCCTGTTCAAGTCCCTTTTCCCTGAACATCTCGCGAAAACCTTTCACCTTAACCCCATTAACCTTGCCGCCGAACTCTATCAAGTTCCTTATCCTATTTTCCGCGGCCACATCCGCCTTCCCGCCCTCCTTCGCCATAAGCTGTATGAGCATCCTGGACGGGTTCTTCAGGGTCTCGATTTCGTTGAAGCCTGTCACGTCGTTATAGACCTTCTCAAGCTGTTTGCCTATTTCCTTTTTCAGGTTCGCCTCCCAATCCTTACCGGCAAGGTAGGCGCACGCCTTGATATTAAGCATGTCCCCACCGTTTTCCTTGCGCCCCACGCGCCGCATGAAAGCGACCGTGCTCTCCAGCTCTTCATCCGACCCCGCCGCCATGAACGCATGAACCGGAGCTTTCCTGCTTACTTCGTGGATCTCGGCAATAGCTTCTATTGTCGCCTTATACCGGGGACTCTGCAGCGATCGGAGCAGTTGTGTTACGGACACAATATTGAAGCGCGATCTGTCTTCCCCGGGCGGCAGAACAGCGATCGGCGCTCCGGCGGCCCGCAAGCGAAGGCCGATCTCTTTCTCGCCGTCTTTGAGGATAAGACCATCCTTCCCCTCCCCTGACACGGAGGTTAGCCTGTCTTTTATCTTGCTAAACATGCTCTCTCGTTGACGTCTTTCCAGTTCGTCAACCTCAATCTTCTCCGGCCGGCTTGTTTTTTCCTTCATATATTCGGTGAACTTATTATTCGCCTCATAACCGTATAATATGTCCTGCAATCCATAAAGAAGCTCCGCGCCGGTCCGCCTCTTTTCTCCGTTACACCCGATGAGCGCTTTTTCTGCCTCCGTCAAGCTCCTCACGCATCCCGCCTCCGCGAATATTTCCAGGCAGTCGATCAGACTCTTTGCATCCAGGCCGGAAATGTCCAAGTCCTTGACGAACTCCCTTATGTCCCAACCCACGCCTCTCAGATAAGCGTGCGCGTTCACGCCTTCGGGGAGCTGTTTCTTCCGCTCTTCCGGACGCAGCGAAGCGAAATACTTTTCGAGACGTTCATGGAAGAAGGATAGCTCGTTATCTACAACCGCGGGCGTAAGGTACCACTCACCACCGTCGGTGAACCCGCGTATGTTCTCGTTGTCTTCTATAAGGATCGCTTCGCGGCCCGAGGGATTCTTGAGAAACTCCTTCAATCCCGCGGGAAGGAGGTTTTCGGGCAGGCGTTCCCACTTGTCCTTCCACAGTTCCGGCATGGTAGCTTTCTTGATGTTGCCTTTCTCGTCCTTAAGCACCTTCACCTTCGCTTCTTTGTCGTCCTTGGTATGAAGGTGCTTCCCATCCTTGTAGAAATACACGTACTTACCCTTATTGCCCTTATTGTCGACTTCTTCTTTTTCTCTGGCCTCGACGCCATTCAGCGCCATCTCCTCGTTTTCGTCAAAAAGCTTGCCCATGAAAAACGGCAATACTTTTGGCACAGACGCGCCTGATGCCGGATTCACCTCATTCATGATCTCTTGCAGCGCTTGTATCTCTTCGGGATCAAGTTGCAGATATGCTACAATGTCATGGGAGCCATCCTCGCTTTTCAAAACATGATCCCCTGCCTTCGCGAAATGAATTAACATTAAGTCTGATTCATCCAACGCCACTTTTTTTATCAGCGGCCAATAAGGGAGGTTAGTCGAGTCCTCCGTCGTAGACCACGTATGACTTGGTGTCAGCGCATAAGCTGAGGCAATGATCTTGGGATATCCCACGATCCTCACTTTTTCTTCGGGCTTCTCGGGTTTGTCGCACAGCCTCTCAAGTTCGGATTTCACTTCCTCGGCAAACGCCCCGGAACCGCAAAAACCACAGAGGAGCTTGATATGTGAAGCGTCCAACGTCCGGGACCCATCGGGATGTTTTTCCACAAGGTCCATGATGTGAGACGCTATTTCTTTTGCGTAGATCATCTGCCCACCGAAAACAAAATAGGATCCATCTTCGTCACGCCGTCCGTGTGTATTCCAGATAAATGCTGTATCTCCCCTTGCGTTGCTTATCGCGTCAAGCATCTTCTCCCCGGCATACGGGCTAAGATCGATCACTTCTGACGCCCCGTGGCCTTCAGCCATACCGATGATAGACTCTCGGTCGTATTCGAACTCTTTATTGACGAAATAGTACACTTTGGTGCCTGTACTTATCACTTTTAACAGAAGCCGCTTTTCCATCGCTGTCACAACGAACGGCACAAGGTCTTTCATTACTCCGGGGGCGACAACCGCCGAATCCGGGGCAGGGTACAGCACATCTTCGAGGATCTCCGATATCGTGAGCGCGGCGGAATAACAGTTACCCAAAGATCCAAATAATAAACTGGATCCTTCTGTTTGTTGCTGAAACGCAGGATCGGAAAAGATCTCGACCAACAGCTCGGGGGAGATGTGACGGCCAAGGATCGCCTCACGTTGGCCCGCAAGGATGCCAAGCAGCTTGATTTCCCTGGAAGCATCCGGCGAACTGTTCGCGATCTTGCGTACCAGAGAAAGCCCTTCGAGATATTCTTGCTCGGGCAAGACATTCTGCATGCACAAGACCTTTTTCATTGTGGACTCTTCTTTTGCCGTTATCTCCCGGAGTTCCCCGAGGTCCATGAGCACCTTGCAGCAAGCCAGCGCAACTAAGGGATCTTCATCGTTATTAGCCACGCTTTTAACAAGCTTTACAGCACCCGGAACCCATGATGCCACGTCGCCGATAACTTCGACAGCTGCGAACCTAACTAAGAGGTTCTCGTCGCATATCGCGAGGCTAAGCGCGTCCAAGGCCTCTTCGATGCTTATGTACTCCCATATCGCCAGGTCGACAACAGCCGAGAGTGTGCATTCCCGCACGCCCGCGGGAGAATCCCCATCTTCCAAAACGTCGACGAAAAATCCAAGAGCACTGTCGCCGTCTATCCAACCTCTGCGGACGAGGTTCCGGATCGACTCAACCGCTTTCGACCCGACCTCCGCATCGGGATGACTTATAGCAAGATCAAATATGTGCCGAGTCGCGACGGCATCGATAGACCCCTCCTTGAACATGGTGCATACCAACTCAACTGCCTCGCAAGCCAGACTCGGTAAGATCTTCACATTCCTAAGCAGCTGCACCTCATCAAGCCAGGCCACAAACTCACGGTCCGAGATACACCCTCCTGAAACAAAATTGTAAATAACAACTTCGGCAGCATAGTCATGAATGCCGGTATCGATGAAAGCGTTCATCAGAAAACCACTCGTTATCAGCTGCAATGCTACCGCACCGTTCAATCCGTAATCCGCCATCTTACGTATGGCACGAACGCCACACAGGGAGTCCCACTTAGACGTATCGGAGCCAGAAAACGCTTCGGAAATCTCATCAATCAAATCCCTGACCTCTGCCACACGCGTTCCCGCCCTTTTAATCTCTTTTTTTAGGATACTCTCCAGAGTTTTTATTGCCATTTTGCGGTCACCGGGAGCGGCATCGGCGTTTATGAGTGTCATGCATATAAGCCTGATCGCTGTCACGGCGCCTATTTCGCCTGCGCGCCACATTTGACAGACCGCATCCAAAGCCCGGGACCAGCAATCATCATCAGCCGTGGCTGTGGCGAATATAGTCTCTGCCGCCTGGCAGCGTTTATCCGCGCTTATATCCGAACATCCCAGGACATCCAAAAGGCCGTCCATTCGCTCCTGGTGCGGGATCACAATGGTAGCGGGGTCAGCTCTGTTGGCTGAAGGCTTCTTTGCGCCATCGGGGTCGCACGGACTTTCCTGCACCCAGCGATTGATAAGTTCCGCCATCAGAGGGTTCAGCTCGTGGTGATTGCCCGAGGGACAGACATGCGTCTCAACGTCAAGACCATAATTTCCCAGAACCTCTTTGGCCCTTTTGGAATGCTCGGCTCCCGGGCCGATGATTTCATCATCCGGCACATAGAGCAAGAGAACCCTCTTTCCTTTGTTTTTTTTGGCTGAGGCGGATAGACTCTTCCCAAAATATTCTTCTTTGAAAGGAGTGTTTACGGTGAATGCCTCATCGAATAACTCCGGGGACTTAAAAAAACAGTACAGGCTCATGTACCCTCCCTGCGAATGACCCCCGATAACACATTTGTTTATTGGGCACTTGAGATGCCTTCGCGCATCGGCAACGATCCCGCAAAGAAGATCATGGGACATTTTCTTCTCCTCCCGGGCCGCCTCCTCCAAACACACCTTATCCAAAATTTTGGCGATAGTGGACTGTCCTTTTTTCTTCTCCGAAATCTTCTCCCTCAGAGCGTCGAAAATTTTACTGAACATAAAGTACACCTTCAGCAAGTTTTTAAGAGGGCCGAGAAACCAGGAAAACCGTCCGCCTTTATTCACGAACGGACCGACCGGAACCACGACTATCGAGTTTTCCACTTTCATCTTTTCCTCCCAGCTCAGAACTTCGTCCAGTGGGGAAGTTATGCCGTGCAAGAAAATGAGCAGGTTATATTCCCTGGAAGGATCGAAATTCTGGGGCAGGGTCATAAAATACGCTCCATCCGACATGGCGCCTACCCGGGGCTGTTCTCTCGCATCCTGCCACTCGCCGCCGTGCAGCAGGTATAGGGACGTCCTTTCCGGGTCCACATTGAAGTCCTGCACGTAAGTTATTAAAGCCGGAACGGCGCATAACGATGATTGCGGTGAAAGAGTGGGCTCCTGAGCCGCTTTCCGAAAAGCGGCGGGATTTGCGCATGAAATGTTAAAAGCAAGAAGGAGCGCTAATACTATACTTATCACCCTGGTCAAAAAAGGATATTTGGTACCTCTTTTAGCCGTGGGCATCTTCCCCGGTGTCAAGCTGTTCGCCAGGTTTCTGGATATGATACTATAAGCAGGCCTATCGACATTTTCTGCCACTTCAGAAAGGTCTGACGCTGTATCGGGCCTAAGCTCCCCGGCAACCCGCATATTCCTATCCGCACCGAGTAGCTGCGACTTTTTTATTAAAGCCGTTAAGTTTTTGTCCGGCTTCGGAAAGAAGTGTCGTGTGATATTGCGGATATCGTAGTGAAACCTCGCATCCTCGAAAAATTTCTGCCATTTTGACCCCATATCGTTATATTTGCGTTTATGCTCATCAAACCACTCCGTCTTGATTTCTTCGGATAAGGCTTCAATTCGTCTTTTTATCCCGGGATCTATGTCCGCCACGTAGTGCATGACCTCGTGCAGGAAGGACAGGGAATTCTTTTCCATAAGCGCGGCATCTACGGCAAGGATGCGTTTTTTTCCTTTTCCCATCCCAAAGAAGCCTTGTTTCGCCCCGTGGGTTAGGAAAACGTAATCGGGCCGGTTATCCTTATCTTTGAATATTCTTAAAATGTCGTTAAAGAGGATACTCGCCTCGGAGGAAGGATCAAGACAGTTGATAAGGCCGTCGACCTGTTTGAGATAATGGTCTATCTTCACGGGTGGAGCGCGGTCCTGTTTTATGCCGGCCAGGTCTATTCCCGTTCCTGTCTCCTCGCTTATGACAGTACCCGCAAGATACCCGGTGTCTCCGGATATTCTGATGGGGTCGACAACATTGCCTGTTGACGGGTCGCGCTTCTGGCGGTATTTGCCCATGAAGCCTACGAAGTAAGGCATACCGGGATCAAGGTATTCATTGGTGTCTTTAAAGTCCACGCTCGAAAAATCAGGGTTCCCGAATAATTTCACATATTCCTTGTATTGTTCTTCCGACATTGAAAAAACCCATTTGGGGTCTTGTGAAACATATTTTCCATCTTCCATACGCTCACCTGTCGCCATATTCTCTTCCGCCTCAAGCCAATCGCGCCAGTAGGATGCGCCGTCCCCGGTCTGCCGGTTTATAGCACGTATAGTTAGAAAGGCCCAGCCACCCGCACCACTGTTGGTGGCTGATATCATCTTTTCAAGCACATTTTTCAGCTTATCTTTTATTTCCTGGTTTTCCTCGCTTTCGGCAAGCTTCCAAAGATGGTTCAGCGTCTTTATCTCGAAATCACCTGAATAACATGTTTCAACATAGATGAACGACGTCCTCTTGCCTTGCTTCATCCGTTCATAGATAACTTTCGCTAACTCGACGTAGTTTATTTCGCTCTGCCCGTCCACCAACGTTATGTGCGTTCCGTGGCTGTGTGTAAGGAACCAGAAGACAGTACCATCCGGACATGTCTTTAGAGCTTGGATCAGCCTGTCTTTTATGGACTGTGCTTTATTTGTATCAGGAGTCCCTTTAATAAGCTGTATATCCTGAACCCCGTTTCTTTTGAGGAAATCGACGGTCGTTCCAACGCGGTCCATGAAATCGGAATGACAGAAAGCGATCACATTTAAGGGCCTATCGTTGTGCTCGTCATAGAACACTTTTTCTGGGGCGATTTCTTCCAGAAAATCAAGGATATAGTTCACCCTCTCTTCTGTCACATTGCCCAATGTAACCTCATGCCGGTTACGCCTCAGATTATCGGCCAGCGCCCT
>JAUWWB010000162.1 GCA_030617085.1 Candidatus Omnitrophota bacterium | reverse complement strand
CTCGGTCATCCGGCCGGCGAGGAGGTCGAAATACGGGCATTCGTAACCTTTTTCGTTGATAAAATTCGGCGATATCGACAGATATGAGATGTTTTTCTCTTCAAGCAGATCGCACAGGTTCTCCGCGTGGAACCCGCCCGTTACAAGCACGGCGATTTCCCCTCCCCCCCCTTTCGCGGGAGAAACGCAGGTTCCGCAGGAAGGCGTTATCCCTCCTGAACGAATATTCGTAAAACTCGGTCATGTCCTCGAGGTAGCCGTCCAGTCTCGCAATGCCCGCGTCAGGCCCGGCGTCTATCCTGTACTTCGGGGCTTCTTTTTCGATGAACTCAACAAGATCGCCCACCCGGAACGAAGCTTTGTTTTCGAGGTAGTCCCGGTACTGCCGCCTGGTAAGGGATACGCTGAAGATGCCGGCCATGGTTTCGACCTTACGGGAGAGCGCGTCCAGCTGGCGCTGGGTATCGTTGCGGTACAGCGTTTTTCTTATTTCGGTATCAAGCACGTCCAGCTCATCCGATAGCCGCGACCTATCGACCTTTGCGTAAGCGGAGACGTACTCCACGTAAGCTGAAAACGCCTTGTACGGACCGATATCAAGGTCCAGCTCTTTCATCTTCCCCAAAAGAAAATCGTAGAACTCTTTCTGCGGTATCCTCTTCGCCTCGAAAGAGGCGCACATGGCGAGGAGCTCGATCATCTCGTTCCTGGAGAGGGATTTCTTAAGCTCATCCATGAGCTCGTTCCGCTTCCTGTCGGCCTTCTTGAAATCTATCCCGCCTTCCATCCCCTTCACCCGCGCGAGAAGGCGCAGGTTGGCAAACTGCTCCAGCTCTATTCCCGGCTCTTTCGAGCTCTTGATCAAAAGCCCGAGATAATCGAGCAATTCCATGTTCCCTTTTTTATAGGCTTTTCGCGCCGCATCGATCTTGAGCAGTTCCGGGGTATGGATATGCCGCTTGAGGTTGTTGAGGATACGGGTAAGTTGCTTCAGGTATTTGTCGACCTCGGCTTTGAATGCGAGGGAGTCCCTGTACGCCTTGAGGCCGGCAAGATACAGCTCTTCGTCTTCGACGCCCCACAGCTTGACTCTTTCAGGATTGTTTATCGCGTAGAATTCCGCGCCGTTCACCTCGCCCGTGTTAACAAAGTGATCGGCGACTTCCCTGCGGATACCTTCCACCGTAATGGAGGTAAATACCGACAGGTCGTACTCGCCGGAGCCGCCCTCAAGGTTGACCACGCCTGTGCCGTACTCCCTGCTGAGGTGATCGATAATATCGGAGATCTTGTGCTGCGCGAAACGGTTACAATGAGCATCCTGTATGTGAATGACGACTTTGCCGGGATCCCCCTTGAATGACCGTTTTATAGACCCCAGGCAAGGCGGCAGGGCCAGTGGGGGCGCCTTTCTCGACGCGGGTGGAGGGGCTTTCGCGGCTTGATGTGGGGTCGTTTACCCTGCCGCAACGCCCCACGCCGACGAAAGCACAAAATTAGAAAAAAACGCCAAAAGACAAACAACACTTATCGCCTTCTTCGTCTTTTTATGTTTTCCCATCCATCCACTCCCCATATCCGCTCACCCTCTTTGATAGGTTATTCATAGTTATGATCACTATTTAAAAAAACCCTTCTCTACATTCCTCTAACATTATATACATAAGTAACCAAACGCTAAGCACACGCCCATAGTTTACACGTTAAGCGAAACTAAATCAACCAAAAACTGCTTCCTTTTTGAAACCCTAACTCATTCCGCGCTTGTGGGCACTTCGAAGTAAATCGATTGTAATTCATTGTAATTGCGACAGTCAGGACGACTCGAGGTAATTCAATTGTAAAACTCCAGGGTCAAACCTACACTTTTAAGCATTTTTTACTTAAATCTGTAGACCTGACCCCATTGTTTTTCCTTAAATCTGTAGACCTGACCCCATTGTTTTTCCTCTTATAAACCCCATTTCCCTAACAACCCAAAACCTGAATCTCCCTGTGAATCTCCCATTTCATTTGACAATGCTATTTTTTTTATCTATAATTGAATCACGTTACCGAAAACGACTGACGATCCCCGGTAGCTCAATGGTAGTAGCGGCTGGCTGTTAACCAGTAGGTTGTAGGTTCGAATCCTACCCGGGGAGCCACTAAAATTACAACTCTCTGTAACAAAATATGTTGAAGAGAGTTTTTTGTTTGAGGTAGAGTCTCAACTACAGGGGGTCACCATGTAGGATGGGCCAAGATAAAAGGAGGATATGTTGGCAAAAGCTAATTATTCATATCAAAAGCGTCAGAAAGAATTGGCAAAGAAAAAGAAAAAAGAAGAAAAAAGACAGCGCAAGCTGGACAGAAAAAACATACAGCCCAAAGAGAGCGAAGCGCAAGTTTCGAATGAAAATTCCGAACAGAGTTCGGATGAGAATGCCGTTCTTATGTGAACTCTGAACCGTTTACGATTTTGAATAGGTAAGTGATCCTAAAACTGAACTTAAAGTTGTCCCCAATCGCTCCGCCGCCTCCGTATAGCAAAACCCTATAAATTCATCCATAAAAGTTCTATTATCGTCAACCAAAGGGAGCCATTACTTTTAATCCCTTGCAATTATATAAGTTGCAAGGGTTTTTTGTTTGTGT
>JAUWWB010000121.1 GCA_030617085.1 Candidatus Omnitrophota bacterium | reverse complement strand
TTCTGCGGCTTGCGGATGATCCCGGTGTTTTCCTCATGAGACCGGCCGGCCACCGCGCCCAGTTCATGTACAAATCCCCCAGCAAGACGCCTGAAGTCGGCCTTATTGCCGGAGGCGTAAAACGAAAGATGGATCCTGTTCTTACTCAACGCCCGGTGGTGGAATATCCACGGTACAGGCGCCATATCCTTGCCCGTTACCAGCCACATAATATCCCGCGCTCTCTCTCCCCCCAGCAGGGATTCCAGCTCCTCCAGGTAGTCTCCCAGCCCCATTCCGGAAAGCTCTTTTTTCAGATCCTGCCAGATAACGCTGCCGCTTCGAATCAACCGGCTCATGTCATGGGCTTCCAGGGCCTCATACCCCGGGTCGTGAGCCAGGGTAAGCATGGTATCCCCGGGTTCGTGCCCTTTT
The DNA here is from genome assembly GCA_030617085.1 of Candidatus Omnitrophota bacterium. Lineage (GTDB taxonomy): Bacteria > Omnitrophota > Gorgyraeia > Tantalellales > Tantalellaceae > JAUWWB01. The sequence continues at coordinate 3,370 of JAUWWB010000121.1, read as the reverse complement.
ATGGTCAGTTTCCCACCGTAAGAGGTGGTCACTCCTTCCAGCGCCTGCCCCGGCAGAAGCACACGGACCGCCTCGGCCAGATCAAACCTTGCCGCCCCGGGCACTCTGGCGTCATCCGCGGCGCCGGCTCTCTTCTCATATTTCACCCTGACCGCGTAAACGGGCCGTTCGCCGATCCTGCCGACCTCTTTGGCAAGCTTCTCGCCGGTGCCTGAAACACCTACGGCCCACGCCGATGCGTCAAGTTCCGCGAGGTTTTCATCGCCATAAACTAACGTCGTGTACCCGTAAGGCATGAGAAGCGTCACCCTGCCTTTTTCGACCAGCCTTGTGGCCACTTCCACCCCCAGCTCAAATATCCTCTTTTCTGGGACCCCCATCTCTGAAAAGATACTCTGAATGGCGATACCTGATATGTTCGCCTCAACCATCGTCTCGATCCCGCTTTTCCCTCCCGAGAGCAGCCGGAAATAGGGACAGTCCTCTTCCGCTTCCAGGGCGGGCATTATCTGCACATAAGAATAACCCTTATCCCTGAATAGCTTTGACAGGTTGCCCCCGTGAAATCCGCCGGTGACCAGTATGGCCACGCCCTTCCCGTCCTTCTTCATCCTGGACTCAATGTTCCTTATGAACGCCTCGTCCCTTTTCAGCGCGTGATCATAAAAGCGCTCCATGCGCTCCCTGCAGGAGTCCAGCTTCGCGACATCCCCGTCAAAGTCAAAATATAACCCGTACCCGGGCCCTTTCTCCCTGAAAAAATCAATAAACCGCTTTACGCCGAACCTGCTCCTGTCGGCCGCGTAGTAATCGTACTGGTCTTTGACAAGAGAAACAGAGAAAAGCTCTCTCATGACGGAAAGGTCCCTATCCAAATCGTAAAGGACCCGCTGATCCGCGGTATCGGCCGAACTTCTCATCAGCGACGCCTCAAGCTCCCGTAGCTCCCTATCCAAAGCCCTCTTGTCGACCGCCTCATACTTCTTCACATATTCCGCGTATTTCGCAAGATTCGGAAAGATCGCCGGATCCATCGAAAAAAATCCGGCCTTCCTGAAGAGATAGCCGTAAAAATCTGTGGAAGTGATATCCCCGGCCTTGAAGCGAACGGCCCTCGCCGCCATGTCTTCCACGTCCCTTTTCGATAATTTCGCGGCAAGCTTCGCTATCAGAATATCACGCTCTTTGTCGGCCTTTTCGAAATCAATAGAATCCTCGGCCTTAAAGATATCAAGAATGGACCGGACGTTTTCAAACTCCCGGAGGCCTTCCGGATCGGACAGGACTTTCCCGGCAAGAAAGGCTACATATTCCTTAAACCCGTTTTCCCCCTCCCCTCGCACCTTTGCCTTTTCCTTTATCTCCTTCATCCGCCCGTTGTATATCCGCCGCTTGAAGTTCCCTATCGCATGGTCAAGAAAAGCAAGGGCCCGGTCCGCGTCGTCCTTAAATGAAAGAGAGTCCCTGTAAGCCTCAAGATTTTTGAAGTAGAGCGCCGGATCTTCTATCCCAAAAAGCTCGACTTTCCCGGCACTGTTAATAGCGAAATATTCGGGCCCGCTTACCCTCCCTTCCTTCACGAAATAATCGGACACCTTTTCCCGAACGTCCGGATCCGTTATCCCGGTAAATAAAGACAGGTCGTAACGCCCCTTTCCCCCTTCAAGAAATACAAGGTCTATACCATAGGTATTATTCAGGTGAGCTATCGCCCCGGCTATGGAATGCTGAGCGGAGTAATTGCAGTGCGCGTCCTGGATATGAATGATCGTCCTGCCATTGGTCCCCGCGGCCATATCTCCAATTTCTCCGAAACGCAAGGGAATCGAACAATCGTTAACGTCAAACTTTCCCTGAGAGAAGTCCGCCGGCCAGGGATTATCGGAACCGCTTCCCAGTAACCCAACAGGAGCCAAAGCCCATGCCGTTCCCGAAAAGGCATCGCCGCCAACGCCCAAATTCAGCAAGAAAAACCAAAGGGTTAGAGTCGAAACCGCCCTCAACCACCTTTTCCTTTTCCTTCCACAAAGCAACACACTGTTGCCATTTACATATGACATGCCCGATCTTCCTCCAATTTCTGTTCTTCTTCTGAAACGCCCTACTTTTAAAAATACTAACGAATTATAGCATACCCCCCTCCGTATGTAAAGAAGAAAATGGGGGCATCCCGCCGGAGGCGGGTAAGCCCGCATCACACTTTGCATCTAACAAAAAAACGGGGTCAGAGCATAACGGTTAAAAAAAAACGTTAACCGTTATGCTCTGACCCCGCAATTCACTTATCCTAAAAAACTACTCGATCACTTCAGGCTGCTGCGCAGGGACTTCAGGCTGCGGCGCAGGGCGCTCCAGGCTGTCGCCCAGGGCGCTCCAGGGCCATTTTTCGTCATACGCAAGGCCCTTCGTGTCTGCCGGATTGGGCAGCAGGAAAGTCGTTATGTCGAAGATACCGCCGATCTCGCGGCTGAGAAAGTACCACAGCCCCTTGACTATGCCGGCATCGGGAGCGCCTTCCTTAATGCCTTTGACTATCTGCCCGGGCACTTCGACTATGCCGAACAGCGTATTGCCAAGGCCACGCAGCCCTTTATCGCCTATCGGCTTGAGAGTGGCATCGGCGAAATTCGGATCGTACATATCATAATCGGTCCCCTCTTCCCACGCGTATTCCGCGTCAAGCGGTATCCCGACGCCATCGTTCGATTCCGGATCCGCCGCCCAGAAACCGACCAGTTCCCCTACGCCCGACATGGTCCTTCCGACCGTGTGATATACACCTTTCAACAAGCCAGCTACAACTCCGCAAACCTTGTTGTTCTCATCACCCATAAAACCGTTCCGGTAACCCTTGCAAGTCTGAGCCGGCAGCTCGACCCACCCGGTAAAGGTGTTGACAACCCCCCGCCAAAGCTTCGCGCCCGCCGCCTCGAGATAATCCTCGGTAGTAGCAGCCTCGGCCCTGACCACTCCCAGCACCATCACAAGCGCCACGAGCAACACAAATACTTTACTCCTCATGTCCATCCTCCCTTTTGTTACCTCTCCACATCTTCACACACCGGCCCACCCACACGCCGGTCCTCCCCCATCATTCGTCCCATTGATGAATTACCGACTTAAGTTTATCCTATGATTTTCGAAAAAGCAAAAAAATAAGGAAGAAAATGTGGTCAACCCATGCGAGCTAAAGGCTTACCTATCGGCACAGCGAAGAAAACGGACAATACCTGCACCCGTTCGCCTCATCCCTGTCGGGCATGAAAGGCACGTCCGGGTCGGTAATTTCGTGGAGGATGAAGTCAAGCCCCTGCAGGCAGACTTCCATGGTCTTTTCGATATCGACGCCCTTCGATATGAACTTCTTGAT
>JAUWWB010000156.1 GCA_030617085.1 Candidatus Omnitrophota bacterium | reverse complement strand
CTGGTGCGCGTCGCGGTGAAGCACATGGAAGCGGCGCGGGCGATATCGTCCATCAGGCAAAGCATAAACATCCCTCTCGTGGCGGACATACATTTTGACTGCGGCCTTGCCCTGGAAGCCGCGAAGCGGGGCGCGGACAAGATAAGGATCAACCCCGGCAACATGACCGATCCCGCGGAGATCGACAGGATCATCGGTTCCGCGTCGGAGAAAAATATCCCGATCAGGCTGGGCGTGAACTCGGGTTCCCTATCGGACCTTGCCGGCTCCGCCTCTTCCCCGGAAGAGGTGATGGTCGGTTCCCTCTTAAGATACCTGGAACATTTCCGCCGGAGGGATTTTAAGGATATCGTTATTTCGCTAAAATCTTCCGATGTGCCCTCGACCGTCAAAGCGTACAGGAGAATGGCCGGTGAGTGTGATCATCCCTTCCATGTCGGGATCACCGCCGCGGGTCTTCCCGCCGAAGGCATGGTAAGGTCGAGTGTTGGCATAGGCGCGCTGCTCCTTGACGGGATAGGCGACACCATCAGGGTTTCGCTGACCGGGGCCCCGGCTGCGGAGGTCGCCGCGGCCAAACAGATACTTGTTTCCGTGGGGATAAGGCATTTCGGCCCCGAAATAATATCCTGCCCCACATGCGGCCGCTGCCAGGTAGACCTGATCTCAATAGCAAAAGAAGTCCAGTTCCAACTAAAACCCCTCGACTTCGCTCGGGGCAGGCGGGCCACCCCGCGACTTCGCTCGGGGTTCGTGGTCGCCATCATGGGCTGCGAGGTCAACGGTCCCGGCGAGGCGAAAACGGCCGATATAGGAATAGCGTTCGGCAAGGGCAAAGGCGCGATCTTCCGAAGGGGCGAGATCGTCAGGACCGTTGACGCCCGCGATGCGGTGAGGGAGCTGGTGGAGATGGTGATCACTGAATACGGTGGTCTTAGTGACGCTAAAGTAAGGAGTGTAGCATGAGGTGGTCCGGTACATTTATTCCTACGCTGAAGGAGGATCCTCAGGATGCGGAGGCGGTGAGCCATAAGCTCATGGTGAGGGCGGGGCTTATCAGGCGGCTTTCGGCCGGCGCGTATACGTATCTTCCGCTTGGGTACAGGATATTGCGTAAAGCCGAGAACATCATCCGCGAAGAGATGAACCGCGCGGGCGCCGCGGAACTTCTGATGCCGGCGCTCCAGCCCGTGGACCTGTGGAAAAGGACGGGGCGGTATGACGATATCGGCGCGGTGATGATAAAGTACACCGACCGCCACGGCAGGGAAGTGGCCCTGGGCCCGACGCATGAAGAGATCGTCACCGACCTTGTCTCCGGAGAGGTGCGGTCCTACAAGGACCTCCCGCTGATACTTTACCAGATACAGACAAAGTTCCGCGACGAGGTCAGGCCGCGGTTCGGCGTGGTCCGCAGCTGCGAGTTTGTCATGAAGGACGCCTACAGCTTTGACGTTGACGCGGGGAGCATGGAAAAAAGTTACAGGGCGATGTATGACGCCTACTGCCGCATTTTTGAAAGGTGTGGACTCCCATATGTAGCCGTAGAAGCCGATCCGGGGCTCATGGGAGGGACGGTCTCTCACGAGTTCATGGTCCCCGCGGAGATCGGGGAAGACCGTATCGTCACATGCTCTTCGTGCGGGTATTCCGCGAGCACCGAAGTCGCCGCCATTAAAACGGAGGAGGCCGGCCCCGCGGATGCCGCGAAAGCGAAGAGCCTGGAAGAGGTCCGCACCCCGGGCGCAAGCTCTGTCCGGGATGTGGCCGACTTCCTTGGGGTAAAGCCTTCGGACATCATTAAGACGCTTGTATATATCGCCGACGGCGAACCCGTCGCGGTCCTTGTGAGAGGAGACCACGAGGCGAACGAGACGAAGATAAAGAACCACCTGAGAGCGAAAGCGCTTGAGCTGGCCGATGAGCGCAAGGTGGAGGAAGTGACCGGCGGGGCTATGGGTTTTTCGGGGCCGGTGGGGTTATCCATAAGGATGCTGGCCGATAACTCGGTGCGCGGCATGGTCAACGCCGTCACGGGCGCTAACGAAAAGGATAAACACCTGCGTAACGTCAATCCCGGCAGGGACTTCACTGTAAGCGAATGGATAGACGCCAGGACCATAACGGCAAGCGACGCCTGTCCGAGGTGCGGAAGCAGCATGGAGCTGAAGCATGCCATAGAGATCGGGCACACCTTCAAGCTCGGGACAAAATATTCCGAACCATTGAACGCGTCGTTCCTTGACGAAAGCGGCAGGCAGCGCCCCGTGATCATGGGCTGTTACGGCATAGGCGTTAACAGGATACTTGCCTCGCTTATTGAGACGAGCCACGACAAAGACGGGATAATATGGCCGGCGGAGCTGAACCCGTGTGAAGTGGCCGTGATCCCGCTGAAAAAGGAAGACGACCTCCTCCGCGAGGCGGAGCGGATATATGGCGCCCTGTTGGAAGAAAACATCGATGCCATCCTGGACGACAGGGAAAGATCACCCGGCATAAAATTCAAGGACGCCGACCTGGTCGGTTTTCCCCTCCAGGTAATAATCGGTAGAAAAAGCCTGGACCAGGAAAAAGTCGAACTCAAGGAAAGAGCCTCCGGCGAAAAAAAACTCATCGGAAAAGACGACGTCGTAAACCACATTAAAAAGGTCCTGGAAGCCGCGGCATGCCCCAACTTTCCCTTGACAACATAGCGCTATTATATTAAAATCAATCGTAACCGAAAGGTAGAAGTAAGTGGGCCGGGTGCCCGCTTATTTTTTTATGGCGAGAGGTGTTCATGGATAAGGCAAATAT
>JAUWWB010000147.1 GCA_030617085.1 Candidatus Omnitrophota bacterium | reverse complement strand
CCGCCGTCTCATCCACGTAAGTCGTATCCGGGTCGATTACCGTAACCCCGGATCCCATCAACCTCTCTATGTTCTTCCGGTTCAATATCTTGTTCACCACGGCCAGGTCTTTTCTGGAATTTACGCCGATCGTCTCATCGGCAAGGCAGCTTTCCGAGACTATTCTTCCACCGTTTCGCGCGAGGATATCGACGATATCCGTAAGGTAAAGCTCTTTCTTTTTTTCGTTGACCCCGATGTCCCGTATGAACCTCTTCAGGTCATCCTTGCGGAAACAATAGGTCCCGACGTTTACTTCGGCTATTTTCTTTTCCGCGTCCGAGGCGTCTTTTTCTTCGACGATCTTCAGCACGTTCCCGCTTGCGTCCCTTATGATCCTCCCGTAGGATGAAGGGTCCGGCAGGCGGGATGTCAAAAGCGTGCAGGAAGCGCCTTCGCGCAGGTGCGCCTGTATGAGCCGCCGGTACGTTTCTGCGGTGATAAGCGGGGTATCCCCGCAGGTCACCAGCACGGTGCCTTCGCCGCCTTCCAGGCGGTCCACGGCATGACGCGTCGCGTCACCGCTTCCGAGAAGATCCGGCTGCCTGACAAAACGCACATCACCCTCAAAAAGGCTTTCGACGGTATCCGCCTTATATCCCACAACCGCTATCACATCGGTTATCCCGGCCTCTTTCAGATTGGAAACGGTCTTGCCCAAAAGCGTTCCGGAGCCGACCGGATGCAGCACCTTCGGAATCTCCGTCTTCATCCTCGTCCCCGCCCCGGCCGCGAGTATAACTCCAGTGATGTTTTCCATAGTTTTCATGTCCCGCGGACAACAGCGATAAGAGGCTGGCGGGCAAGGATTCGAACCTTGACGCGCAGCTCCAAAAACTGCTGTGCTACCATTACACTACCCGCCACTTGACATTCTGACACGGCCTCGCGCGGACATTCAGGAACTGTCCGCTCGTCTCCGTTTGCAACAGGATCACAGCTCGATGTCTTTTGCTTCTTCCAGATCAGCCCTTTCCGGGCTCCGGGTTTCACCGCCGTCGGCCCCTCGGCTCCGCTCGGGGCAAGCCACCCGGTCCGCTGCCGCGGCGAAGACCGCGCCCGCGGCGGGTTTATCCAGGCTGTCTTCGGCGTCCTTCTTATTTATTTCCCTTTTGTAGGCATCCAGTATCTTTTCCTGTATATATACCCTGCATTCCTGCGTTATCGGGTGAGCAATGTCCATGTGGTTGCCATGCTTTTCATATTCGCCGTCGGCAGAAACCTGCTGCTGCTGCCCGAGGGGTGACCCGCACTGGTTGCAGAACCTGCTCCCGACGACGTTCTTGAAGCGGCACTTCGGACAGAAGTCCATGGCTTTTCTTGAAGGCATCGCCACAAAAAGCCCGTTGTTTCCCTGTATGACCTTGACGTTCCGGACGACAAACCAGTTCTCGAACGTCATGGTGGCAAAAGCTTTAAGCTTGCCGTCTTTACTCTCCGTAGGGAAGATCCTGACCTCCGTAATCTTCATCCCCCACCCCTTTCCGCAAACGCGTTTTTTTCTTCGTCCGTAGGAGCGGCCTCTGGCCGCGAACACCGTATCGCCCCGCCGGCAAAGGGCAGGCACAGGGGCCTGCCCCTACATTTTTCCACGAACTCCCAACTACGAACTAACAAGTCCTGGCGACATACACCTTCCAGCCTTCCCCGGGTGGGAAGATCTCGCCCATCCTGCGTGCCGCCTTGATGACCCCGGCCCGCTCAAAGATCCCGAACACGGCAGAACCGCTCCCGGATAGAAGCGCCCCGCGCGCGCCTGATGTGCGCAGCTCGGAAAGCACATTGTTCAGGACCGGAAAATCCCGCAATACTATTTCCTGCAGATCGTTACGAAGATTTTCCGCCAGACCGCCGATATCGTTTCCGTCTAAAAAAACGGTGACCATTTTATCAACACCCATATTTTTTGTCAAGCCAAAAGCGGATACCTTACCGTACGCCTCTTTCGTTGATATCCCAAAAGGGGGCTTTACGATTACGTGCCAGATATCCAGCGGCGCTTCCACTTTCTCAATTATATCGCCGCGCCCTTTCCCGACGCCAAAGCTGCAGTCGCTGAGGAAAAACGGCACATCGGCCCCCAGGGCCCGGGATATATCCAACATGGCCTTCCGGTCAAGGGGATATCCGCTTATCCGGTTAAGCCCTTTCAGGAGGGCCGCCGCGTCGCTCGACCCGCCTCCCAGACCGGCGCCGACAGGGATATTTTTCTCAACCGCCACGCGAAAATATGAATCCTTTCCCCTGCTCTTATTGAAGGCGCTGACGGTCCGGCCCAGCAGGCTGTTCTCGCCGGTGGGAACGCGACTGTCGTCGCAGATCATGGTCGTTCTGTCCCGGGCGGGCTCTACGGAAATGCGGTCGTAGATGGATATCCTTTCGAACAAGGTCTCGATCTCATGATACCCGTCATCCATCTTACGGATGACCCTCAGGTAGAGATTTATCTTGGCGGGTGCTGTGATAAACATGGTGTCATACCTTTTCGTGGCCCGTGACCCGTGGCCTGTGGCCCGTATGCGCGTCACGGACAACGGAACGCGAAGCTCACTTATTCTTTCTCGCAAGCAGCGTTTCCGCTTCCCGGACTATGTCTTCTTCGGTCAGGCCGAAATACTCGAAGAGCTCATCCGGCTTTCCGCTTACCCCGAACCTTCCCTTTATGCCCATCAACTTCATCGGAACGGGGTGCGTTTCCACGAGGACCTCGGCGACAGCGCTTCCCATTCCGCCGTAAACGGTATGTTCCTCGACGGTAAGCACCGCGCCCGTCTCTTCGGCCGCTTTTACTATGGTCTCCCTGTCGATAGGTTTCGGGGTGTGGAGGTTTATGACCCTGGCCCGGATGTTCCTCGTCTTCAGCCGGTACGCCGCTTCCAGCGCCTTGCAGACCAGGTGCCCGCAGGCGATAATGGTGATGTCGTCCCCCTCCGCCATG
>JAUWWB010000110.1 GCA_030617085.1 Candidatus Omnitrophota bacterium | reverse complement strand
CTCGCGTCGGTGGCCGCGGTGAGCGGGGCGGTAAATCTTGACAATATAGCGGCGGTCTCGGGAGACGCCGCGAAATCTAATGCCTTGAACACGGATCAGGTGAAGAGCGACCTGGGTGTCAAAACCGGCGATGTGACATACGCGGACATAGCGGCATACACGAGCGGCAAGGATGGGAGCTTCACCTTCGACCTGAGCGGCGAAAGCGGCGTGCAGAACCTGCTCGCGTCGGTGGCCGCGGTGAGCGGGGCGGTAAATCTTGACAATATAGCGGCGATCTCGGGAGACGCCGCAAAATCTAATGCCTGGGGCGCGGATCAGGTGAAGAACGACCTGGGTGTCAAAACCGGGGATGTGACGTACGCGGATATAGCGGCATACACGAGCGGCAAGGATGAGGGCTTCACCTTCGACCTGAGCGGCAAAAGCGGCGTGGAGAGCTTGCTCACGTCGGTGGCCGCGGTGGTCAAGGCGATAGAGATTGACAATGCATGGTCGATGTCGACGGAGGTAGTAGAAAATGCCGATGTATTGACGAATCTGTTGGGCGAGGATACGGCGGCGACATATGAAGCAATAGCCGAGGTAATATTCGGCGCGACCTTACCGGACGATGCGGGGGGGGAGGGCGCCGTCGAGAATCTGCCACAACTGAATTTGCGGGACATTCTTGTCCCGCAAACCGGCTTCGACCTGAGCGGCGCGACCGGCGCGAAGAACCTGCTCGCATCGCTGGCCGCGGTGGGCGAGGCGATGCAGCTTGACGCTTTCGTGACGGAATATAGGGGCTGCATAAAGAAGATCACTTTAGACGAGAATACCGACAATATCCTGATAACCATGGAGTTCATGGGCAGCGAAGCCACTACTTATCTTGACGTCGGCGACAAGGCGGGTGAGTTCGGCTTTAACGGAAATATCACGTTCTCTCTCGGCGCGAACGGCGGCATGGTGCTTGAGGGGGACATGGTCCTGAGTTCCGATAAAGAGCAAGTGATGACCCTCCAGGCCGGCTCCGTGATCGCCTTTGGTGCGGACCACCTCAGCTTCAGCATCAATTACGCCAGGGCCCTCATCGGGAAAGTATATACAAACATCATGGGCAAGCCGGCCGCGCCGGGCGCGGAGGCCGCGGACGAGTCCGTAGGAGCGGCCTCTGGCCGCGAACCCGGGGAGAACGTCACCATAATAGGACATGACAATAAGCACGGCACCTACCTTAAGGGCGGCACGATAACGATCCAGAAGGGCGGGTTCTTCGCCACTGACAGGCAGATCTTCGTCTTCGACGAGAGCTTCCAACGCTCCGGCTCCGGCGCGACGTTCAGTGTCGGCAATATTACCTTTAGCGGCAATAAAACAAAGGCCGGCCAGGCGTTCACGTTCGTCAACGGGCACCTTGTAATCCAGGGCGAGGCCAAGAAGTGGGTAGGACTCGCGAACAACGTAGCCGGCGGCATCGAGGTCGAAATGTTCGCCTCGCTCGTCAGTGAGAACGGCAAGTACGGGATCGACATATCATACAGCTCGAACGGCAAGGCCGCCTTCTATACGGGATTAAAGACAGCCGACGGCAAGCTCATATTCGCCATAGAATATGAAAAAGGAAAATACAAGGTCCCCGTAAAGATAGAAAACGGGATCATCGAGGAGAGGGGGTTCGGCGATAAGGGCAGTATAGTCATAACCGCGAGCACCACCAGGGAACTCGGGGGCGGCTTCTACCTGTTTGAGACGACGGTGGAGGCAACGCTCAAGAAAGGGTTCAAGTTCCAGAACGGCCACGTCCTCGACTCGACCCAGACGCTTGAGCTGGCATACAACATAAAGACGGGCGCCATGCTGTGCCTGAACAAGCAGGGATTCAAGCTAAATTACGGAGGCGTCCGGGTAGAGGCCCTTCCAAACATAAACATCATGGACATATTGCAAGACGGCATAAGTGGGAATTACGGAGGCGGCCAGATAGAGATCCTCCCCGGGGCCACACTCATCCTGACCAAAAAAGGCCTGCAGATAAGCGCGGCCAAGTTCAAGGTCCTCGAAGACTACGATACGGGCAAAACGCAGGCACAATATCAGAAGCCTGACCGAAGTAAAGGAGAGGGAGATGCAGACGCGGACGCCGGCCTGAACGTAATAAACGCCCACAAGAATTCGGCAAACGGAAACCTGATACTGGAGAAGGGCTCCGAAGGCACGATGATGAACGGCAGCTTCGCCCTCACTTCATCGGACGTCCTCGTCAACAAGGGCAATATCGACATAAAAATAACCGGAATAAAGGGACAGAAACTCCTCGCCGCGGGCAAGGCCGGCATGGTCGTCAACGGCCATCTCGTGATAGAAGGCATTGAGACCGAGACCGAAAAGGCGCTCATAATGTTGGGTGAGGGGAACGTCAACGGCCATCTCGCGATAGCAGGCATTGAGACATCCGTGGGAACCGTGAAGAACGCGGCCGGCAACAAGCCCGTCACGATGTACGCGAAGCTCAGCAAAGCGGGAGACGACTACAAGCTTGACATAACGTACAGGTCGGACGGCAAGGTCGTATTCAACACGGGCCAGAAGGCGTGCAACGGGAAAGATATATACGTACCCGCCGGGGACCGCGTCACCTACGACAGCAGCAAGCTCGAGAAGATCAAAGGCGTGACGGTGCTGGACCGCACGGTTACGGTAGAAATTCGATCGGACGGCACGCTCCGCCTGGCGGAGGATGTGAATGTTATCAAAGGCGGCAGGGAGTGCAAACTTCTGGCCGGTGTGACGCAGCTTGCCATGAACAGCGCCGGGAAGTTCGTTGTCCTGGCGGGGATGATGGAACTGCAGCCGACCGCTTATGAAGAGTTCACATCGAACATGTACAAACAGTTCGAGTACAACTTCGAGTACAGGTTTGAGACTAAGACAAACGACACCGCCGCCGGCACGGGCACGGAAGAGATCGTAAACAGCAGATTCGCGTTCATTGAAAACGGCCGCCTTCTGTCGTCGGATGACAAAGTCGTGAAAAACCTGCTGCAGATCGCGGAAACTTGGACCGGGATGGACGAAAAGTATCCCGTATCACAGGAGATGAAAAACCTGCTGCGGATCGCGGAAGTGTCGGACGCGCGATCCCTTATGGCCTCTTATGACGAGAAAACAGGTCAAATGTATTTAGGGGTGACGGCTGCTGTTCTGGCGCTGGCCTACGAGTGCCTTGATCCGGAGAAGATCAACAGCGCCGATATGAAATGGGCAAGGAAAATTATAACCGAATTCAAGAATGCCCACTTGCCGATGATGATCACGGACGAGCCGGATAGCTGGGCAAGGAAAACTATAACCAAATTGAAGAATGCCAGTAAGCTCCTCACTGATGAGAAGTACAAAAAGTACTTTGGATTATCTTCCAATGATATCATCCCCCTGCGCCTTACTGAGATAGGGGAAAACATGCAGGCAGTGATTGCCGATCCGCGCGTAAAAGGTGATACATTGGGACTGTCCCTTATTTGCATGTTCGAAAAAGGCATTATGGAAGGCAGCCTCACGATTGAATCGGTAGATGCGTTTATAAATGAAGTTGGCGGGGAATCGTTTTGTGATGTAGACATGAAGGTTTTCGCGGCGAAGATGCTGGACTATAATTCCAGGGCGGAAATATACTTCGAAAATTGCGATAAACAATCGGGGTACGATCCGGATGATGTCTTCGACATGGCGCAAATGGTGCTCGATGGAACGATAAACGATGACAATTATGGCGGCGAGGACTTCTGGAGGGCCGCGCTTCCATTCCTGCAGATGTATCAGGCGCCCCTGGACGCGATTGCCGGTGGGATGGCACACATATTGTATTCGACTTTGCCCGGACCCCGCGCCGACAACTGGCTCGGAAAACAGTTCGGAAAATTGTTCGGAAAAGATTCTGAGCAAAAGCTGAAAGACCAGATCAAGTCGTCTATATTGAATGGCGCGAATGAGTCTAAATACGTGATAGGTGAGTTTAGCCTCGAGTTTATAGGCGGTTCGTGGGTCTTT
>JAUWWB010000067.1 GCA_030617085.1 Candidatus Omnitrophota bacterium | reverse complement strand
CCCCGCACCGCGCCTCCGGCGGGTAAGCCCGTCGTCAGCCTCTACCCATTTGGGAGATGCTCACGCAAACATTCTACCCGCCATGATATCCTTCATAACGAAAAAAGGAAGTTTCAGCTCCACCCGTAATCCTCCCCCAGAAGATGGGTGTTCCCAATATTGACATTTTGGAGGCCCGCTTCCTTCGCGGCGGCGAAACACGCCTCAGCGTGCGTTCTTGAGGTGCATGGCAGGTCCGACATGAAAAAATTGGGGCCGAATCCCAGCAGGGAGTATGGGATGGAAGGGTCAAGGCCGGATATGAAATTCGCTATGTCAGAGACTTCCTTCGTGTCCACGTACCCCGGGACAAGCAAGGTGCTGGCGACAAGCACGGGCGGGATCTTCCTCTTCTTCACGTATTTTGAGGCGAGCGCGAAATTCTCGAGCGTCCTTTTGTTCGTCACCCCGCAAAGCGCGAGATTCAGCTTCTCATCATACGCCTTAAGGTCGAATTTCACGCACCCGCCGGAGACCGAAGCGATCTCCATTATCTCCTCCAGAAGCTGCGGATGCATCGTCCCGTTGGTCTCCCAGCATATCCGCAGGATCTCGCCCTTCCTTGCCTTCATTGCCTTCCGCGCGAACTTTATCGAGTGCGGAAGCTGCGGCGCGGGATCCCCGCCGAAAAAACACACGCAGGAAGTCCGGTCATCTACGGCACCCCCCAGTTCATCGACGGTCACCGCGGGCCGCCTTTTCAGCTCATTCCTAAAATGCCAGTTCTGGCAGAACAGGCAGTCAAAAGAACAGCCGACATAAAACACCGCCAGGTTCTTATACCCGTATTCCGGCCCCTCCACGTGCGCGAACTCAGGATACCCGCACCCCGTCCCCGCCGGGCAAACCCACTCGGCAACGCAGTTGGTGGGAAGGCTGTCGTGGTAATAAGTAAGGTTAGCTACGTCCTCCGTAGGCCCCGTCAACTTACCGTCAACATTCCTTCTCAGCCCACAGTAACCGCTTCCGCCTTCCGGTATCCGGCATTCGTTCACGCACAACTTGCAGCTGACGCCTTCAGGGTCTTTAGGAGGTGCTTCCGGAAGGCCGAACTTTGACCGTGACGCCCAGTGAGCCTCTTTTATTCGCGCCAGAGCCTTTCCGGACCCTTTACGGATGCAATCCAGGCAAACGCCCAAAGCATCGGAAATGAGTTCCGATTCTCTCTTACAATTTATACAGGAAGTCATCTTGTAATCTGACGACTGGCGCTGAAGAGTTCTCACTCTTCGAGCTTTTCCATGGGCTGCCCGCAGCAAACAAGCTCCCCACCGCCCGCTTTCGTAACAGTAACCTCATTCCCGCAAATATTGCATCTGTAATTTTCACCGACATTAGCAACCTCTACCATAAGTCCCCTCCTTTCGGGATACCACAAAATCACATCCAGAACCATATTCTTAATGTTACACTCGCCTGAAGGATTTGGCAAGGTCAGGGGAGCCGCGGAGTCTGCCTCCCCCCTGTCATCCTGAGCGAAGCGAAGGATCTCTGCCTCGTCGTTTTCAGGGGGGGCAACACGTGAGAGATCCTTCGCTTCGCTCAGGATTACAGGTGGCTGATGTCTGATATCTGATTACAATTAAGTAGCGAACGCCTTGTCCTTTTCGAAGTGGTCGTCCAACTCGCCCGTCAACGGCCTCGCCAGAGGCAACACGAGCGATATGCCGTTAAAAAGCTCGGCGATCTCTGCCATGTTTGCCGTGCGGAGTCTTTCCAGTTTTTCGCCCAAAGAGCTATCACGCAGTTCCCCGGGGGCCATGCCGGTCATGCGGCTTACGGATTCCATTATCGCGTCCACGATCGGGCCTATCCTCCCCGCCTCACTCGTCCCGTCCTTGCTCTTTGAGTCTATCAGGTTGGCGAACAGCGGTCCGGTCAGCATCTGCCATGAAACCGGAAGGTACTCGCCTTTTAACCCGGCCAGGTAAGCAACCTTATTCAGGGATCCCATCCATTCGCGATATTTCCCCTTTTCAAGCCTGTCTTTATCCGACAGCACCCACGCGAACGTCCTCTCTCTCGGATTACCCTGTTCCGAAAGCCGCCGGGTGAATTCCTCTAATCTCTTAATGTTTTCATCTCCTGAGGTGCCGTCATCAATATATACGACATATCTGATATCCTTCAACTCCCATTCGAACAGCCCCTTGACTATCTGACTTTTCCGGCCAAACCTTCTACCCAGAGCCTCCATCCTCCGGCCGAATCTTTCCAGCTTCGCCAGTTCCTCAACGTCACCGGATCTCGCTCTTAAAACAAGCCCTATCGTGCAGGGGTGGTTCACCAGGGAGGCGCCACTGAACGTTGCGAGCATTTCTTCAGAAAGCCCCGTGATATACCCGGCTTCTACGGCCGGCGCTTGAAGCTTATCCTTTTGCTGAATTTCATTTTTGCTATCACCATCAGCGTCGACCAACTTGGGGCTGGTCACTTCACACCAGGCGCTTCCCTCGCTTTGGCTGTATTCCACATGGTAGCCCATGTCTTCAAAATACCTGCCCCAGTTTTCGTCAAACATCGTGTTTTGCATTATGGAATCGCTAAAATTAGGATGCCTGAAAAACGCTTCTCTGAAATCCGCGGAGCGTAGGAGCGTGGCGTCTTTTTGTCCCGCATCGGGGGCAACTGCCGTCTCTTTTCCGGCCGCGGGCACCAGGCCGTACTTGCTTTCGATCGCCTCGCGGGTCAGCGTCGGCAAGGGTTTCTCTTTTACGGCCATACTGCACACTTCATCCTTTTCGTACTGTTGGAACAAGCAGCCGCTCGTAATACCGCCCATTTGCTTTCCATATGAATCGCTGTAATCCCAGGAAGACCTCCCCGGAAAAAGGATCAGATCGATTTTTGCGGGCGCCCCAGGATCGTAGCTATAAACCTTATTTTCCAAAGGCCTTATCCGCAGTTCTTCTTTTATCTGCGCCGTCACCCCCCTGTCTTCCCAGCCGAACATCTGCCTTTGCAGGATGCGTAGCAGGTAATGCGGCTTTTTGTTAAGCTCCTTCTCGTCCGCGCCCGCCCAGCTCTCTCCGCATTTCACAAGGTCCTCAATCGCGCCGGCAATGTCGAACCTTATCTCTTTCCCGCTCACCGAAACGGTCAGTTCCCCGCCTGACAGCGCAAGCCCCATTGATCCTGCGACAAGGAAATACTCGCCTATTTCGTGAAATATCGATATCGGATTGTCAAGCTCCCTGTGAATCGCTATAAGGCCATGTTCCGGCGAGGACTATCCGAAAAGGTCTCCGACGAGGCGCGTGAAGACATAATATTCCGGCGGAGAGTTCTCAAGCATCTCCAGGAACGCCTCCAGGACTTCGTCCCGCCGGGTGCCGCGATCGCCTGCCGGACAGGCCTTCAACTCTTTCAAAGCCGGTGGCAAGTAAGCCGAGGATGTCCACCGGGTAAGCTCTATCTCATCCAGCACCCTGCTCTCGTCCCGGGCGTCCACAACCCGAAGGTACTTCTCCCCACCCCTTTCAATCACCTGATCAACTTTCGCACGCTTGCCGATCTGCTGAACAGCTTCGTTTCCTTGTTCTGGCGCATCAACCGGCCGGTAATCATTGCCGGACTTTTGGTAGACTGGCACGTTCCCCGCCTTTTTCCCGATTATCTTTCGAAAAAGCTTGCGCCATATGGAGTCGATTAGAACGCGCCTTGAATATTGAAACGTGTTCCCACGGTCGTCCCAGTTCAGAAATTCCGCCAGTATCTCTTCCCCTGCACCGACAAAGCCTTTTCTCTGGTGGTGCGCCACATATTTACACCCGCGCTTTCCGGCGATCTTAAAAAACTCCCGCTGCAATTTTGGCCCTAAACCGTACCCCTGGAACTCCGACAATACGCCTCTGAGACAAATATAGGCTGTGTTCTTTTTCCCGTAATTGTCATCGTGGCAATGGGGATACCATTCCAACGGTCCCCCTACCACATAACCGATGACGCGGTCATCATATTTCAGTATTGCCGAGATCGCTTTGGAATCCAGGAAATACCGGTCTAACTCATGCATGAATTTTTCCGGCATAACTTTGGTCACTCGCATAACGTCACTTTTTATTTTTAGCCATAGATCGTAACCTGGAGACACGCTTTCCACGGATACTTTTCTCATGTCTATAGCCGGGGGCGCCCGCGAAGTAATTTCCTTTCCCGGGGACCGGCTCAAATATGACTTTGTCTGAATGGAAAGGATCCCGTTATCCGTGGAGACCTTAACTTCTGCCGCTTCGACGGCTTCTGGATCTGTCGGCAGATCAAGCCTTGCCGCCGGATTTTCGATATCCTCCCTTTCATATTCCCCGCCGGTGTTCTTTTTGAATATTACTCTTTTCGTGAAGTTTCCGCTTTGATCTCTTATTTCCAGCACAAGCTGTTTGTTTTGGTCTGTCGCTTTTCTGAGAAGAACCGCAAGCTTGCTTACGTCGTCCACGCCGGCGCAAACGTTCATTTCGCTGAACATGCTTTGTATCGCTATGGCCGATACCGCAGATTTGATGAGCCGCTCTTCCTTTAAAAGGCCGCCGCTTAGTAAACTGAAGTAGGGGCTCTCCCCGGACGCGTCGACACAGGGCATTATGGATACGTAGGAATACCCTTTCTCTTTCAGCATCCTTCCCAGGTTTTCCCCGTGAAATCCGCCCGAGAGCACTATCATCCTATCTTTGTCTCCGGCACAGGCGTCAATATTCCTCATGAACGCTCTATCTCTTTCAAAGGCGATCTCGTAGAACCGGCCCATCCTGCCGGTGTACATGTCCAGGGCCATAATGTCATCCGCCGCGTCGATCGCTATTCTGTATTTGGGCGCTTCGGCGCGGACGAAAGACAGGAATCGCCCGGTGGTTAAAGAACGCTTGTTTTCCCGGTAGTACCTGTATTCATCTATCGTGAGGCTTGCGTTAAAAAGCTTATTCAGCAGCGAGAGGTCTTTTGACAGCTTGTAGAGCTTTCTTTGCGCGTCGTTTACGCAGAGCTTCTCCGCCATCTCGTCTTCTATCCCCGCTATTTCTTTGAACAGAGCCCGCTTGTCCATGGACTCGTATATTTCGACGTAACTTCTGTATTTTGAAAGGTCCGGGAAGGCCACATGCGGATCCATGTCTATGGACCTTGCTTTTCTGAAGAGATATGAGAAAAAGTCGCTTTGCCTGATGAGGCCTTCCTTGAAGTGCAGGGTGTTTTTGACAAGAATATCTATTTCCGCCCTCGACATCCTCTTCGTCAGTTTATCGATCAGGACCTTTTTTTCGGAATCCGCTTTCTTGAAATCAATGTTTCTCTCCCGCCCCAGGACGGCGCTGATCTTATGAAGGTTTTCGCGCTGCGATATGTCTATATCAAGCTGCCCTGCCAGGCCCGCCAGATAGCCGAGATATTCGTTCAGTTCTGTTTTTTTATCTTTTTGCCAGGCTCTATTCTGATCAAATTCTTTGAGCCCGTCCAAATATATGTTCCGTTTCAGTTCTGTCAGGTAATGGCCCAGAATATTCAATATTTGATCCACACGCTGCTTATATTTGAGGGTCTGTCTATATGCGCTGAGGTGTTTAATGTACAGCTCCGGTTCTTCAAGCCCTTTCAGTGTGACCTTTCCGGGGTTATTTATGGCGAAGAGCTCCGCGCCGTTCACTCTTCCTTCCTTTACAAAATAGTCGGCAACATTGCTCCTTAATGCTTTGTCTTCAATATCGGTAAAGACAGAGAGGTCATAATCGCCGGCACCTCCTTCCAAAAGCGCCAAGTCTATGCCGTATTCTCTGTTTAAATGTTCTATGATGCCATTTATCGACTGCTGGCAAGAGTAGTTACAATGGGCGTCCTGGATGTGGATTATCGTTTTTCGTGGATAGTGGCTAGTGGATGGTGGATGGTGGGAAGGGGCACACCATCTGTCTCTGATCTCGCCGAGGTGCGAAGGGAGCGTGAAAGTATCGGGGTTCAGGGGCGCAAGGGACATGTGTCCACGCGGCGCCGTTTCGTGGGGAGCGGCCCCCGCAACCATCGCGGCCCGGGCATCGGGCAGGATTACGGACGCAAGAAAGGCGGTCAAAGCCGTGACGCTTATTATCCTCTTGATGCTTATATGTTTGGTTAACCACGAACTTGTCATTTCGTTTGTCTACCTCTTTTAATATTATTTCTTAGATTTTGG